>DASZZA010000266.1:0-1756 GCA_035545135.1 Lacipirellulaceae bacterium
GCTTCTTCGGGGGTTTTGGGAAAATGGGCCGCATCGGGATCGCGGATCATGTCCTCGTCCTTGGTGAAATCGTGCGGCTTATTTAGCTCGGCTTCGGCAAAGGTAATCCGTTCGTCGACGCGTGCAAGAAACCGGGCGAAGACTTCGTAGGCGAAGCGAATGTCGCCGCGCTTGATTTGTTCATCCAGCTGATCCTTGCTGCGATTAAAGTCGTCGATGTCACTCTGATAGAAAAACAGCTTAAGCGGATCCAAATCCTTGATGAAGGATTTGAGCGTGCGTTCGGAGATGGTGTCGTCGATCTCGTGACCGGTGAGGTGCCGGCGCTCCATGAGCAAGGCAACTGCGAGCGTTATCTGGTGATCTTCGACTGAAGGCTGCGTAGGACGGGCCCAGGCGGGGACCGCCGTGCCGGCGGCGACAAGAGCAACACAGGTGACGAGCAGGGTCAGGCGATTCAAATAGCGAGACCGAAGAGAACGATGGATCGAATGAGTCATTATTGGAATCCTTTGAATGCCCCCACTATCCGCGGCGAATCAGTCCGCCGCCGCGAATGCTACACAGTTGCCTACCTAAAATTCGAGGCCAATTAGACGCGGCGTAGGGGGCCGGAACGGCCTGCGCCCGCCCAATTGGCCTAAGTCAAGCTGCTGTAATAACTTAATTGTATCTTATCTTAGGGTGGAAATTCCGGCAAGCATGACAAGATTTAACGGCCGCGACGGTCAGTTGGACGCCGCGGGGCTTGGCCCAAAAAAGGGAACGCCAATCGGTTGTCGGCGATTATCGTTCGCTGCACCAGCATACTGGTACCTGCCACCTTTTAACAATCAAGTAGCGGCTGTATGCATTACGTGCTAGAAGCTCTATCAGTTCTATGGATGCGGCCGCGGATGCGACTTATTCCGTTGTATCGGCCGCGGTGGTGCCCGAGATTGCGTCAATCAAAACCGTATCTTGCCGCGGCAGCACGGTGCGGAGGTCGAGCATCATCCGATCGTTCTCGATGCGGCCGAGGATTGGGAAGCGCGCATAGCGCAATCGCTTACCGAGCGCATCGAGGTCGCCGCCGGCCGGCGAGAGAGCGATTCCATAGGAGGGCGTCCCGTCGGGTACGACCGTTGCCAACGGGCTGCGCGTTTCGATGGCGGTGGCGGATTCGATTCCTTCGGCCTGGCCGAGCTGTGGGGCAATACGTTGGGCCCTATTGCGCAGATTGTCGAGCGAAACGGTGAGGAACTGCCAGACCGGAATTGTTTCGATGCCGCCGGTGGTATTGCGATAACACTCGAGCGTGGCCATGAGCGCGGCGGAGCGCAGCGGATCGAGTCGCCAGGCCGCGAATAACGGGTTGTTGGTGAGACGAGTGATAGCGTCTTTCGTTCCGAGCAGTATGCCGCACGGCGGTCCGCCGACGAGGCCATCGCCGCGGAGAATGGTGACGTCGACGCCAGCGGCGACGCTGGCGCGTGCCGATCGTCGGGGCCAGGAGACAGCGTGCGGCGGATCAAGCAGCGGCGCGGCGCCCAACGCGTCGATCGACAGCAGTTCGCGATCGCGCGCCAGGGCGATCAGCTCATCGAGATCGGCAAATGATGTTTGTCCCGTGACGCAATAGGTGTCGGGACTCAATTTGAGAATTGCTGCGGTGCGCTCCGAGGCGGCCGCTTCGTATTCGGCCACCAATGCTGAATTGGTCGTGCCGACTTCTGCCAGAGCGACGTTGGCAGCGGCGGCCAACTTGGGAAGCTCA
>DASZZA010000267.1:0-2008 GCA_035545135.1 Lacipirellulaceae bacterium
CCGTAAGTTCGAACAAAATCGGAATGAACGACGGCCAACTATATAGAGGCCGGCCGCCTACATTTGTCGGGTAGTCGATGGCCGCGATGTAGTACTCCATAGACCATGCCGTCGCCGCGCCTACGAGGCCGCCGATCAAAGTGATGAGCGGCACAAAATTCGGCCCCCCGATAATTTCATCCAGATCCTCAATCGGATACGGTGAATATGCCTCCATCTTTCGATAGCCATGCTCGCGCGCGGCCCGCGCGGCTTCCACCAACTGCCCGGCATTATCGAACTCGGCAACCACGCCATAGACGGATTCGGAATTCATATTTCCGTTCCTCCCTCGGGCGCGGAGAACGGTAGCATTTCCTTTACTTCTGACATCGCGATCATTGGAAGCAGCCGAAGGAACAGCAGGAATAGAACAACGAAGAGTCCCATCGACCCGTATAGAGTGGCGTTATCCCAACCGGTTGCGATGAAATTGCTCCAGGAGGATGGCACCCAATCGCGATCGAGCGCGGTGATGATGATCATGTAGCGCTCCATCCACATGCCAATAAGCACCACGATCGAGACAAAGAACAGAAGCTTTGGCCGGATACGGAACTTGCGGAACCAAAGCAATTGCGGAATGAAGACGTTGCAGGTTAGAACGGTCCAGTAAGTCCAGGCCGCCGGGCCAACGGCGCGATAATGCACCGTACCCATTTCAAACGTGTCGCCGCTGTACCAGGCAGTAAACGGCTCAATCGCGTAGGCATATGCCACAATGAGGCCGGTTGCCAACATCAGCTTCGCGCAATTGTTGAGATGGCGCTCGGTAATCAGGTTGCGGAGACCATAGACGGCGCGAATGGGAATACAAAGCACGAGCACCATCGCAAAACCCGAGTAAATGGCGCCGGCAACAAAGTAAGGCGGAAAGATGGTGGAGTGCCAGCCGGGCAGGATCGCGATGGTGAAATCGAAACTGACTACGGTGTGAACAGAGAGTACAAGCGGCGTGGCCAAGCCGGCCAGCAACAAGCAGGCCGTCTGATGATGTTTCCAATGACGGGAAGCGCCGCGCCAGCCCATCGCCATAATTCCGTAGATCCCGCGTTTCAAGCGGCTCTTCGCCTGATCGCGCAGAGTCGCCAAATCCGGAATCATGCCGATGTACCAGAAGAGCAGCGATACTGTTCCGTAAGTGGAAACGGCGAACACATCCCACACGAGCGGGCTCCGAAAATTCGGCTGAATCGTCATCGTGTTCGGATATGGCAGCAGCCAATAGAAAATCCAAGCGCGGCCCAGGTGCAGCAATGGAAACAGGCCGGCGCACGCGACGGCGAACAATGTCATTGCCTCCGCAAAACGGTTGATCGAGTTGCGCCAGCTTTGATGAAGCAATAACAGAATGGCCGAAATCAGGGTGCCGGCATGGCCGATTCCAATCCACCAGACAAAATTGGTGATAGCGAATCCCCAGGCAACCGGTATGTTGATCCCCCAGATACCGACGCCTTTTGCGAGCAGCCAGGTGACCGCGATCACGAGCATCGTGAGAGCCGCAAAACCGACGGCGAATACAATCAACCAGGCGAGCGGAGTCTTTCTCGTCAGGACAATGGAGGAGATTTGATCGGTAACTGTGCCAAAGGTTTGACTCGGCCCAAGAACCGGGAAATCGGCACCGTCTTCCAGCTTCCGGCTAACCTGCCGCTGCTTTTCCACCAGGTTCATCAGCCGTTACCTCCGCGCAATTCCGGATTCGAGTTATGAAGCTCCGCAAGATAGGTTGTGCGGGGCCGGGTATTCAACTCCGCGAGAAGCGCATAATCCAATTTTTCCGCTTTTCGCTTCGCTACGGCGTTTTGCGAATTATTAATATCGCCGAAAACGATCGCTTGCGTGGGACAGACCTGCTGGCACGCCGTTTTGATAGCCCCGTCGGGAATGTAGGCGTCATGAACGCGCGCGGCGATTTCCGCTTCGCGGATGCGCTGCACGCAGTACGTGCATTTTTCCATCACGC
>DASZZA010000268.1:0-7499 GCA_035545135.1 Lacipirellulaceae bacterium
ACCAGGACGATCTCACGCCTCTGACCCCGGCCGCTTGGCAGCCGTCGTAGCTCTCATCGTTACGATCGACGCCTCTGCGTAGGTATCACTGTTACGCTCCCGGCCTCCGCGTAGCTCTCACAGTTACGACCCAGTCAAGCCGCGTTCGGAGGCACTCCAGCGGACGCTTACGTCGGAATTGCCCCCGTCGGAATTGCTCGTGACCCCGTCGGAATTTCTCCAGGTCGCACGACAGCCCGCGTTTGCTGTGGCTGCGTATGCCCTGCTCCTGCTGGCCGGAATCAAAACCTACGGCGGTGAACGAACAGCAACGATGCCGGCGCTGCCCCGCTGGCGCGGGCGAGCCGGCCGACCCTCCTGTCTCGACCTGGTCACCGTATTGCGCATCCAGCTCTCTACTCGCCCGGACCTGCTGGACGACTGGGATGCAACCTTCAGTCTCGCTCACGTTGTCGAGCACGCGGCCGCATAAACGCCCTTCCAAATTGGCCAAACTCCAGCGGCGGGCGCTTAGGCGCCCGCCGCTTTTGCCTTTTGCTTCTGCTCGGTCCGTTCTTTTCGCTCTTTCGCGAGCTGCTTTAGTAGCTTCTTGTAGTCTTCAATCGTCGTAACTTTGAGCGCGTAGTTCAGGCACCGTTTGGCATCCAACTCGACATCCAAGCGCTGTTGCAGTCTGGGACAACGCCACCCGCCGCTCAACAGCGCATCGAGTGGATCGCGGACCGGCTCGTCCCGCTTGTCTAGCCTAGCAGCGATCACCGTGCCGTCGGCGCCAATATCAGACTACGCGAGCCGAAATGGCGAATTGGCGCGAAAACTCGTGGGCAGTGCGAAATCCAATTTCGCATCCTCGTTGACTTGGTCGGCGCGCGGAACGGGAATGAAGCGACGTAGACTTCGACTCCACCCAAATAATCTGACAAGCCGGAAAGGACGATGATCGCGAACAAACGTATCTTCATCAGCTTCGCGGTCGAGGGCGCGAAGTATCGCGATTTTCTGGTTGGCCAGGCGCGCCACGAAAAAAGTCCGTTTGCCTTCGTAGATATGTCGGCGAAGGAGCCTTGGGACGAGAAGTGAAAACAAACTGCCGCACCAAAATCAATGGCTGTGACGGCGTGATCGCCTTGGTGAGCAAGCGCACGGTAAAGGCTGATGGTGCGCTCTGGGAGGTATCTTCAGCGCGGTACGATTTCGATGGCATTCACGGGGGCGCGAGGATGAGTGTCAGTCGAGCTTCCTCCTTTCGCCGAAAGGGTGAAGGAACTCGACGTCAAGTTCGAGAACACAATGAAATTGCCGGTGGCATTGTTTCCTAGCGTAAACGTCCCGGTGAAATCCGTGTTTGGGCTATCCGTGGCCGTAATGGTTGTCGTCCCGATCGTGTAGTTACCTATCCGGCTTACGGTTGCGTTGTCTCCATCGCAATACACATACACATCGTAGCCGGTTGCCGTATAGGTGCTCGGTAGGTTGGAGACGGTTACTGTGGTCGTTGACGTGTCGGAGGTATCGAGATATCCCTTCATCATTCGGTTATTGCCGGCCGCATCGGTGACGGGAGTGCTCCAAGTGGCGTGGGCCGACCACGCTACCGCTGCAGTGGAACTCGTGCCATCGCTTTGAAGCAATCCTGTCGCATTTCCGGAACCGCCGCTCGCGTTGTTCCAGTTTGCATCCGATAGGATCCCCGCCTCGTCGGCCGACCCCATCAGCGCGGGCGTGCCATTCGTGCTGCCTCCGCCGTGAAAATTCACACCGATCGACGGAGTCGCCGTGGTCGCGAAATTGCGTACCGTGAGCGAACCGGCGCCACCCACGTAGACATTCCAATTGTCCAGACTGGCCACCGTGTTCTGCTCCGTTCGAAAAGCGTAGCCGCTGCCCACTATTTGCTCGGCGCCTCCCGGCGAAGTTACATATACCGAATACTGGTGCATCGGGATGTCCACGACCATACGGAAGTGGTAGGTTGAATTCGCCGTGAACGGAATTGCTGTGTCGGCCGAATAGGCTCCGCCGTTGCGGGCATCGATGTAACCGGATGGATTGAAGCGGGCAATGCAGGCAAGCCCCGTATAGGCCGTCTGCGCCCCCAACGAGAGGCCAACCGTGGCGTTATCCGATGCGGCCGAAGGGGTCGCGTCGAACGTCGCGGTGAAGAGGTCCGTCTGCGCGGCCATCGCGGTGTTAGTCCAGGCCCCACCATAGCTTGCCGTCGCAAACGTATGCGGCACAATCTGGATGCCGTTCACCGGTGCACGAGGATGACTATCTGTCGAACTGCCGCCGATTGCCGACAGGGTGAAGCTGCTCGAAGTCAGGTTCGAAAAAACCACGTAGTTGCCGGTGCCATTGTTCCCCGGCACAAAGGTTCCGGCGAAGTTTGTATTCGCGCCATCCGTAGCCGAGATCATCGTTGATCCGATGGTGTAATTGCCGGTCCGGGTTACGGTTCCGTTGAATCCATCGCAATTCACATAAACGTCGTAGCCGTTCGTAGTATCGACCGCGGGAAGATTCGAGACTACAACCGTCGTTGTCGATGTATCGGACGTATCGAGATAGCCCTTCATCATTCGGTTATTGCCGGCCGCATCCGTGATTATGGTGCTCTGCGTGCCATAGGCGGTCCAAGTCGCCGAGGCTCCCGAATTTTCGCCGTCGCCTTGGATCAAGGATGTTAGGCTTCCTGCGGCTCCGGAGGCATTATTCCAATTCAGACTCGGTATCGTCCCTGCGCTTTCGCTGGAGCTCATTAGTGCCGGCGTGCCATTGGTTGCGCCGCCGCCCTGAAAGTTGATGCTGATCACCGGCGGTGCCAGGAGGAATGTGGCCGATTTCGCCAATCCCACAGTATAGGCGTCGCCGTTTGGCGTCACGTTGAACGTAATCGTCGGACTGAGTTGGGTCACGCTGACGCCAGGAGAGGCGTAAACGGTGCCCACCGCAACCCGGTGAATTTCGAGGTCGATCCTTGCCGAATTCAGCTGCGTCGGATCCGACACGGCGGCGGCGAGCAGGCCCGAGTGCACTTGGGTCATCACGCATGCCTTCTTATAAACGGACAGGTAGGCAGAGCCATCTATGTTTAATGTCTGCGTGCTGTCTCCCCAGAAGTTCGCCCCGACGACGTCGAGCTTTGTGTCTTTTACAGCGTGAATCAGGTTGTCATTTTCGAGAACCTCCACTTCCGGATTGGTGGCATACGCTGCCACCTGGCTTGGCGTCATGTTTGGCAGCAGCACGTAGGCGTAGCTCGCATTCGTCGGGTTGACGCCGTGATCGAACCATAGCGTGACATAATTGCAGGTAACCGGGTTGGTCGATTCAGACGTTTTTATCGTGCTCCACGAACTGGTCCTCGCTTCTCGCAAGGCATCCACGGTTGAGGGGGTCGGAAAATAGTACCCGATATCTGCGCCGCTCGCCGCGGTGCCCGCGAGATGAATCCAATTCACGTTGGTGAACGTGGCTGACGATGGCAACGATGTCAGTTCGGGCGTGCCGTCGACCGTCAGGGTATTGGTGCCCGATGAGTTTATCTGTCGATTCTCGATGATCGATTCCACAGTGTAGCCATCCGTGCTGGTGATATTGCTAGCCAGCGCCACAATCGAATTGTCGAACATGAACCAGGACTTGTTTGCCGTGAGCGTGCTTCCAAGTTGCTGGAGCTGCATGCCGGCGCACCCGTAAAGACCGAGCAGACTCGCGCTGCCGACCCATGAATCGGTGCTATGCGACCACTGATATGCACTATCGGCCTGTGTCTGCGTGCTGACCGTCGTGCCGGGTAGCCGGTATGGATTCACGGTCGGCCAGAAGTTGTTATCGTAAGCGCCGAGATCGGCGTTGAAAAGGTAGGTTTGACCGCTCCCGGTGTACCAGCCATGGAGGTTCTCGCCGTTGATCGATTCGTAATTGCCGATGCGTGTCGAAAACATGCTCAACGCAAACCCAAATCCGGGCCGCAAATGCACCACCCGATCCATCTGGGGATATGGCATATTGTAGGCCGGCTCGTCCATCGGAACCGTTGAATCGTTTGCGAGGGTCTTGGCCTTGATCAGCGTGGTGATATCTCCAATGGTCGGAAGAAATGCGCTGTAAGTATCCTGCTGCATCCAGTATTTGATCATCCGCTTGTAGTTGAGAGCGTCCGCGGCGGGCGCGATGTCCGTCCATGCCAATAAATACGCCATCGCAGCATGTCCTTGGTTGTGGTCTTGATGGAGCGATCTGGAAATGTCCCGGCCGCGAACCATGCTCATCAAACCGCCTTTATAGATCAAGGGAGCGTACCCGTCGTATATCCACTCGAAGATGTTGCCTTCCGCCGGATCGGTGATGGCCCACGAAGAGCCCTGCAGCAGCTCGATGAACGGCGCCATGTACTGCAGGATAGTGAGACCGTACCCGCCATTGTAGGCGAAGTGAGCGGTGTGCTGCAGATACGACCCATCGATGTGAAATCCGTCGTCCTGTCCGGTCGAATAAGGAAAGACCCCACTTACGCCGCTGCTTGCCGAGGAGATTTTCGTCCCATCCTTCACGATCACGCCGCGGATTGCGACTACGGTGCATGTCCAAAGCAGGTTCGCCCCTGTACCTTTGGGAGCGGGCGTGCGATAGTTGATCGCGGCGGCGTAATTGGAGATTTGCGTCGACGACAGGTTGAAATATAGCAACACCATGCAGTTGTTGAGTTGTATGGGTGTGCCGATTTCCCAATCCCACCAGTTGTCGTATTCGCCGCCCGATGTATTATAGTAGTTTGTATTTAGCCAGTCCAGTGCGCTTTTTATGTCGGAGATCAGTTGAGCGTTCCCGAAAAGCGACGAGCCGTAGGTTTGCGAGGCGAGGGCCATCGCTTCCAGCCGCGTATAGGAAGCCGTAATTTGAGACGACACCGTGCCAAGCCCACTCAGATCTGACCACAGGTACGTGCGATTGGCGCTCGTGTTCATCGCGCTCCAGTTCGTATTGGCATTCGCCGTGATCGTGGCGATCAGGGCGCTGATATCCGGGTCGTTCGGATCGTAGGAAGTGCCTCCCGTCAACATGGTATACCATTTGGTGCGGAGGGTATCGTAGGCGTCCTGGGCTTTTACGCAGTGGGCCATCGATGCCAGTACGGCGATTGCGAGGACGAGCGAACGCCATGGGACGCGGATGGGTTCGGCGACCATGGAGGATAGGTGTGATATCGGTTTCATGTGAGGCAACTTTCCGGCCGGACGCTTTGCGCTTTGAAAAGGCACAGATGCAGGCCGACCGAATCCTGCTGATGGAGGTTGGGGGGATAGGAAATTCAGAAACGGGCGAGGCCGAAACGCGGGCTCTTACCGGGAGTCAGACGCGGCGGAGTGCGCAGAGCGCCCCGCGCCGTCGTGGAGGTGGCGGCGAGGTTGCCTGTTGCGGGAGAAGCGATCTTCCCAAGCCTCGCCGCACAGCAGCGGGACGAGGTGCGTTGGGTGTGCACAGTGCGAACGGAACAATCCAAGCGGCGCAGCCACGGGGCGGAAAGCATTCATGGGGAGGGGAACCGTCGGCGAAAACACGGCGCGGATTCACCTGCGGCGCAATGTGGTCGTTGCGCTTATCGAAGAGTAGCCCGCGATGGCAGGTGGCTGCTCTCGTTCCGGCCCCCGTGAATTTCAGTTGCGCAGCGCCGGCGCGGACGCGCCAGCCTGGCCGACGAAGACGATGCCGGTGACAAACTGGTTGGTCACATCCACGTCGAGGTCCTTGAGCGAGGTGGCCAGTTTGTCCGAGACAATTACATTTTCGAAACGCATCCCGTCGATCATGCCTTTCGTGTCGTGCCCCTCGATCCGCGAAGCCTCGTAGCCGAGAGCGCGCACGGTGATATTCTCCAAAATCGTATTCCTGATCGAACCTTCCGAGGCGGTGTTGACATCGAGCCAGCGACACTTGTCCCGATCGCGCTGCCGGGGCTGAAAGCCTTCCACGTCGATGTGGTCGAACGTCACGTTCTCCACGGAGGCGTTCCCCCAGTAGTGGTTGATGGCGATGGCGCGCATGCAACGGTACACACAGCAGCGCCTGAAGACGATCTTCCGTTGCGGCTGGAAGCAGCCGAAACCGACCTTGAACGTCGCGCACCGGCTCCACGCTAGGCAGTCTTCGAACGTCACGTTTTCCAGCGGTTCCGGCCGGCCTGGCCAATTGCCCGCCATGTCGGTCTGCTCGTTCCACGTTTTGGTCGAATAGGTGTCGTCTTCGGAAATGGCAAACGACCGCGACACGAGCACATCCTGAGATTCAATGATGTCCACGGCGTCATCCTCGAAGAACCGATTCGCCTCGTTGAAGTGCTTGGTGTTGTGGATGACGATGTGGTCCGAGCGGACCGGGATAAGCCCCCATAGCCCGCTGTCGCGGAGCACGACACCATCGATGGTGAAATGACTCGTGTGAAGGGGAACCACGAGGTCGTTGACGCAGCGATTCCGCCCGCGGAGTTCCCGCGCGTTGCCGTCGATCGTGCCGCGGCCGAAGATGCGGATATTCCGCGAATTCGGTTGCGTCCAAAGGAACCAGGTGCCGCGCATCTTGAGGGACTGTTTGTAGTAGCGGACCTTGAAAAGCGCGGGATCGCCTGAGCTGCGCAACGTCGCCCCGCCGGCGAGATAGAGGGAAACGTTGCTCCGCAATTCCAGGCCGGCGCTGAGAAATGTACCGCGCGGCACATACACGATGCCTCCGCCGGCGGCGTGTGCGTCGTCGATGGCCCGCTGCACGACGCGGGTGGCGAGGGTGCGTCCGGTGGCATCGGCCGAATAGGGGGCGGCGGTGATATTGTAGATTCCGACCCCCGAAGGTGGAGGGACGGCGCGTTCCAGTGGGTCGATCGCGATAGCGAGTTCCTTGAGCGCGTTGATCTTCACGATGACGTAGGCGGCATGCGGAAGCCGAAAGGTCAGATGTTGACCGCCGGCGCGCGCCCGGATCTGCTCCGCCTGCGGGCTGATGTGCCAGCTTCGCACGGATTCGGGTACGGCGATCGTGATCGTCAAGGCACCGTCGGCTGAGAAGTGTGCGTAGTCGTAGCGCGAGGTGTACGCCAGCACGGGTACGGCCACCCCGTTGGCCACGAGCGTGAATCGCTTGCTGGCGTGGTCGCCGGCCGCAAGCGGATAAACCGCTGGCGGCGGCGCAGCGATGGCGATGGCGGGGCTCAAGAGCCAAAGTAGCCACCAAAACAGGATGCGACGGTCAGGGGTCATAGAGGAGCGCGGTCCATTCTTGCGCCAGATTCATGCGAGACCGGCGAAGACCGATCGCAACGCCCGCTTTTCTCTTATCTAAGAGTCACCTTTGGGCGGCAAGGACGCTCCGTCGTGCCATTCGCCCTCGATCTGCAGGACTTGCCGCATGGTGAGCAGGCCAGACTCGTTGTGATTCAGCGCTGCCACGGCGAGGTCCACCGCCCGCGCGCCGATGGTTTCCGAGCGCTGATAGATGCCGGCGTG
>DASZZA010000269.1:0-11416 GCA_035545135.1 Lacipirellulaceae bacterium
CACCGAGCTTGAGTAGGACGCGGCAAGCGAGTTCGCGTGACTGAGAAACTGCGCGTAATACTGATGGAAAGCCTTGCGGCGGACGCTTCGGCTGGGCGAACGAAGGAAGCTGGAGAACGAAGAGTGTGAAAGTTCGACCAACTCTCCTTTTTCGTTACGACACATGCCGAATTTCAGGTCGGCGTCGGTGAGTTGACGAAAGACGCGGTCGGCGGCGCCGGCCATTTCGTGCTGCATGGCGAGCAGCTTTTCCTCGCCGGGCGTAAGCGTGTGCGGCTTGTAGCGGACGAGGCGTTCGAGCTGCAGCTTAAACGGCTGTAACGGTTTGGCTTCGAGATATTCGGAGAGTTTCTTATCCGGCAGCGCGAGGATTTCTGGCCGAATGAAGCTGGCGGCTTCGGCGGCAAGGGTGGCGGCGTGCTCGTAGCGGCCAAGCATGCGCTGGTAACGGCTGTCGGCCATGTCTTCGGTTGTTTTTAGGTGCGCGTAAGTACCCAACCGTTCGGCGGCGCGGTCGAAATCGCGATCGAACTCGAACAGTTTTACGAGCGCGGCTGGCCCGTCGCCCAGCGTACCGCGAAACTTTTCATAACGTGGTATTTGCTTTTCCCAGGCGGTGAACGCACGCTCCCAGTCGTCGTCACTCTTGAAGAGGCTGGCGAGGTCCCAGGTGTCGGCGGGCTTCACCTGTTTTCGAGCGGGCAGTTTCTTGGTTTTGGCCATCGTGGGGAAGATTCTGATAGTTGTTTGAAGCAGTTTCCAAACCGCCCTGGGAGAGGAGGACAGTCCTCGATCGGTTTTGAAACTGCTTGTCGTCGATAGTTGTAATCAGAACGGTTGCAATCAACAACTATCGACAACCGCTATCCGATGTCACCAGCGCATGAGTGCGGTGCCCCAGGAGAGGCCGCCGCCGAAGCCGCACATCAGCAGTAAATCGCCGCGGCCGAAGCGGCCGGCGCGGAGGGCTTCGTCCATCGCAATGGGAACGCTCCCGGCTGAGGTATTGCCGTAGCGGTCGATGTGAGTCTCGATTTTCGTGCGATCGATTTCGAGCGCATCTGCGGCCGCGTCGAGAATGCGGATATTGGCCTGGTGGAACATCCATAAACGAACGTCGGAGGATTTGTATCCGGCCGCGGACAGGACTTGTCGCGATGAATCGTCGAGCAACCGGACGGCCCACTTGAACACGGGCCGGCCATCCATTTTCACGAACCAATCCGCGCCAGGTTTGCAGCCGTTCAGAGGCGCGCGCGAACCGCCGGCTGGCCGAACCAGAAGTTGTTCGCCGGATCCATCGGCACCGAGCGTATACGCTAAGAGCCCCTGCTCCGAGGAACCCTTCGTGATCAAGACGGCCCCTGCTCCGTCGCCGAACAATGGGAAGGTCTTGATGTCGTCCGGATTCATTACGCGACTGTTTGTATCGGCGCCGATGACGAGCGCCATGTTGCTGGAGCCGGTGGTGACGAACTGCATCCCGGTAACCAGCGCGTACATGAACCCGGCACAGGCGGCAGAAACATCCATTGCGGCACAATTCAGACCAAGGCGATCTTGCACAAAAGCCGCAGTGGCAGGCAGCAGATAGTCGGGCGAGAGTGTGGCGAGAACCAACAGATCGATGCGGCTGCGGTCGACGCCTGCAGACTGGATGCACCGTTCGGCGGCAGCAAGCGCCATATCGCCGGTCGAGATTTCGGCTGGCGCATGACGTCGCTCGCGAATGCCAGTGCGCTGCACGATCCAGTCGGCATCATAACCCAATGACGCGAGGGAGTCGTTCGTGACGACCTTATCCGGCACGTAGCTTCCCGTGCCGACGATCTGCACGCCGGTCAGCCGCCGTAGTGGCGAGCGCATGGGGGTCAAAAGATCGGCGTTGCTCATGGCAGGAGGCGGGGTGCAGGGTACGGGGGGACAGGCTACTGTCTTATTTTACCTTAAATTCCTATCCTCTGCTGGCACGTCGGCGTCAACCCAGAAGGTACGAATCAGAGCCGTTTTGGGCAAGGCCGAAGCGACTGTAGGTGTCGGCGCGGGGCCGCTGGATACAGATTGAAGGCCGACGTTATTCGAAATGAAAGCAAAAAAGTTCGGCCTATGATGCTGAATGACTCTTCGGCGAGACGCGACCCGGGGAGCGCACTTCGCTTCCGGTTCGGCCCGTAAGTTTGTCGCCTAAGGCGGCGCGGGCTTTTTCGCCGGCGCGTTCGAGCCGAGCGACAACGTCGGGGTGTTCGGCCGAGATGTCGTTTTCCTCGCTGACATCGTTTTTCAGATCGTAGAGCGCTTCTTTGGTTTTGAGTATTTTGTATGTCACGGGAATGCCGTCGCGACCGCCCGGTCCGCCGTCGAGACTTCGATACTTGTGCGGAAAGACCAGCTTGAAGCGACGATCGCGCACAGCTCGCAATTCTCGATCGTAGTAGCAGTAGAGCACGTCGTGTGGACTCTTTGCTCCAGGCTGGCCCGAGATAAGAGGCCAGATATTTTTGCCGTCGATTTTGCGTTCCGCTGGAACTTTAGCGCCGATAAGTCGGGCAACGGTGGGAAACATGTCCATCGTCGAGGCGAGCTCGTCGCACTTGGTTCCGGCTGGAATTTTTCCGGGCCACCGCATGATGCAGGGCTCGCGGAAACCGCCTTCCCACATCGTACCTTTGCCTTCGCGCAATGGTCCGGCCGAGCCAGCGTGGTTGCCGAAGCAGAGCCAGGGACCATTGTCGGAAGTGAAGAGCACGAATGTCTTGTTGTCGAGTCCATCGCGCTTGATGGCGCCGAGGATTTGACCAACCGACCAATCGAGTTCCATCACGACGTCGCCAAACAGACCGGCGCCGCTCTTGCCGCGAAACTTTTCCGATACGGCAAGCGGGACGTGGACCATTGTATGAGGGACGTAGAGGAAGAATGGCCGATCTTTATTCCGGTCGATGAAACTTACGGCGTGCACAGTATACAGCGTGGTCAGTTGAGCGAGCTTCTCAGGGCTAACCGCCGGGTCAACGATTTTGTTGCCATCAAAAAGAGGCAACGGGGGAGCTTTTCGCTTGCGTGCTTTCATCGCCGGGGAGAGTCCCTTAATCATGTCGGCTTGAAGCGGTGACATGTCGTTTGAGTAGGGAAGGCCGAAATATTCGTCGAATCCGTGCTGCAGCGGGAGAAACTGTTTGTGATGACCGAGGTGCCATTTACCAAAAATGGCTGTGGCATATCCGCGCGTTTTGCATAGCTGGGCCAGTGTCATCTCCTTATCGCTAATGCCGGTGTTCGCCGTCCAATTGAGTGCGCCAAGAATGCTGACGCGCTCCGGGTAGCAGCCCGTCATGAGTCCGGCGCGGGAGGCGGAACAGACGGCCGTGGCGGCATGAAAATCGGTAAATACCCGGCCTTCTTTGGCCATCTGATCCAAGTGCGGCGTTTTGTAGGTCGTTGCACCAAATGGGCCGATGTCGGCGTAGCCCATGTCGTCGATAAAGATGATGACAATGTTTGGCGAGTGCGACGACGGCTGAGTCGCCGTGGTCCCTGCGCGGCACCTTACGGATACGCTCGCTGTGCAAACAATTGCCGATGCTAAAACGAGCCATCGCGAGAACCGCTTAGAGCCTATCCCAAAACGCCCCGGAGAAAGGGACAGTCGCATTTTTGCTCCGCGTACTCCACAAGAATTGGGACGGCCCCTGGCATTTTTGGATAGGCTCTTAGCATTTGATGTAGTGTGCATGATCGCCTTCCAGAGAGTATGAGATCGAGATGATAAACCTCTACACTATCGCATGAGGCGGCGATTGTCACGCAGCTTTATCCGCAGGCTGGTAGAGCCATGCGCCACGAAGCTTGCCCACTGAGTCGATCGCGCCTGTTTGGCGCAGGCAATAGGCTAAGCGTTGAGCGATCCACCGCTCCACTCCTAAACCTTGGGCAATGTGGCCGGTATGAAACGGCTGAGGCAGCGCGGAGGGCAAGATTCGGCAGAGATCGGCGGCCGTACGGAACTGTTGGATTTCCAGTATGTCTCTTAGACACTGGTCTTCGACCTGATGGTCGTTGTTCCGGCGCCAACGCCTGCGGCCGTGGCCAGGATAGCGGTGTTCCTCGATCTCGATGAGCGGTACTTCGAGCGTTAATCGCGGGTGGGGGTAAACGCGGGTAAAGTGAACGAGCTCTTCGAACATGTCAAGCAGCGTTCGCTGTTTTGGGCTGCGGCGACGAGAAACAATGCGACCGCCCGGTCGTCGGCGTTTCACAAGATGCTTGCGAGCAATGATTGGTTTCACTAGCAATACGTCGTGTCTTTTCAACAGGGCGGCGATCTTGTCTCGAATTGCTGATAAAGACGCCAATTGAATTTCGACAAGCTGCCCATTGCGAATGACGTCGATGCGGTAGCGGCCGAGCCGCTGTTCGGTAAGCCCGCCGCCGGCCGCATAATGCTCTTTTAACTGGCGATGGAGTGAAGTTTCCATGTTTGTTCGTTGCCAGTTGTCCGTAGTCGGTTGTTTAAGTCGCAATCCGAGAAACAACAGAAGACGAGCAACGGACAATTATTGGGCGCCGCCGATACCAAGATCGCGGATCGTGAATAGAGCAGTAAGCTCGTAACCGCGTGCGGCGAATGCTTCGCGACCGCCCTCGAGGCGATCGACGATGGCGAGCACGCGTTGAATCTTCAATCGGGCCGCCTCGCAGTATTCGATCGCGAGCAGGCTGGAGCCGCCGGTGGTGACGGTATCTTCCACGATGGCGACTGACTCGCCTGGCTGAAATGGTCCCTCCACGAGGCGGCCGGTACCGTGCTGCTTCGGTTCCTTGCGGACCACGATGCCGCGGAGCGACAGCCCTCGCATTCCTGCAAGAGTCAGGATGGCAGCCGTGATCGGATCGGCGCCGATCGCCATGCCGCCGACGAGGTCGGGCATGTCGTCGGCTAGTAACTCGAGCATTCCTTCACCCACCAGACGCGCACCTTGCGAATCTAACGTGATTTGGCGGCAATCGAGGTAGTAGCTTGCCTTTTTGCCCGAGGTAAGCGTGAAGTCGCCAAACTTCAGAGCTTTTTCCCGCAGTAGTTGCTTGAGCGCTTCACGGTCGAACATGGCGGGAGGCCGGATGTCAGGCTGGTGGGGTCAGAGTACTGCCGCACAACAACTTACAATGGACCACTGAATGTGGACAACGGGCGTTTTCCTACCGCCGGATGGTGACGCGAGATCCAATCGAGAGAATGTCGGCAATTTCCTCGGCATCTTGTGGAGACACGTTAATTGTAGCCTGACTTGCTGGTAACCCGGTTACCTTGCCGCTGGCGATAAGCAGTGTCGGCGTGCCAGTCGTGGGTGCAGCCACTGTATTGCGGAGAACAATGGTTCGCTCTGGCATCGATGCCGTCGATGGGTACGCGCTTGCTGGCGATGCGCTCTGAGGACTGGTTAGCTTTTTATCAACGAGCCATTCGCCACCGGCAAGAGAGATGCCTGGCGGTACGGTTACGTGGAACTTGCCGGCGTAGCGATCGTCGACCATGAGTGTTAGCTCACTGCGGTGCACGTCCACGACAGCAGAGAACGGACCGCGTACGACCTTCAACTGCTGGCTAGGCCGAAGTTCGTTAGGCGATGTAATTCCATTGATTTTTGCCAGAAGCTGCCATGGCACGTTGTATTCCTTGGCAATCGTCTCCAGTGTCTCCCCTGGCTTCACGAAGCGAGGCGGTTCAAGTCGGTGCTCGGTGGAATAGATGACCGTGCCGGCTAACTGGCTGAGTAGCGTTTCCACTCGCTGGGCCTCGGCCGGCGAAAGCGAATCGTTGTTGTGCCATTTGGAAAGAAGGAGGTGGGCCTGTTTCAAGTCGCCGTTCTTGAGCGCAGTCTGAATAGCGGGCCAGCTTGCTGCGAAGGTGGAAGCTCCAGCAGCGGTGGCTGCCTGAATTGGTGAGGATGGCGCTGCGGCGGGCGGCGCCATAGCTGAGGGCGCTGATGCCAGCGGTGTCGTAGTCGGCGAAGTTATTGCATAGCGGTCGGGCTCGCCTGCGACTGCTGTGCTGGTATCCGGGGACGATTGCATCGCGTTTTGTATAGAGGCTTGAGCCGTCGATGCAGGGGAAGAGGATGCCGATTGTGCGGAAGCAGGCTGCGGCGACGTGTTTGATGTGGCCGCGTTCTGTGTGTTTGACATTGGCTCGGCGGGAATGGCTGGCGCCGCGGTGGACGGTGTCACCGACGATGGAGTCGCAGCGACAGGCGGTGCGGTTTTCTCCGGCGTGGCTGTGTTCACGTTCAATGTGGAGGGGGTGGACTTGGTGAGCGAATCAGTCGCCGAGGTAGCAGTCGGCGATTGATTCGCTTCCTCCCCGTATTGGGCCGTCGGAATGTTGGCCGGGAGGTCTTTCGAGAGTGTCGCAGCAAGTTGAGTTGCAGGCGGCGTCGTAGCGGCTGTGGCGGGCAGCGGTGGTAACTCTGGAATGGGCGGCACAGCCGGCAAACCATCTTTAGTGCTGCTGTTGGAAACTGTCGCCGGGGCGGCTGAAGTGGCGGATGGATTCGAGGATGCCGTGGGGACAGTCGTCGGTGGGGCCACCGGCGCGGCTGTCGACGGCCAAGCGGGAGCGGTCGTATCGGCTGCGAGCGAGGCGCCTTTCGTTGCAGACAAAGGCGGAACACCGTCCGGCGACTGACTCCACGGAGTATTCGCGCCGGTATGCGGCTGCATGGGGCCCTGGTTAATCTTTACGTAAAGATACGCTCCGACGACAACCAAGATCGTGATGGTTACCAGCGGTCGAATCGAACTCATTGATCGTCCTCCATGACGATTCAGCGAATAGCTATCGGCCTATCGGCTACTAGCTGCACAATCGGATAAGTGCCGCAGGCGCAGCTCGTTGCAAGATGCAGCGCGCCGGCAAAGGCGGCGGATGTTAGAAGAAACGGTGTCGCGACGCTACATCGATCCGTGGCAAGATGGATAACGGCAACGCTAGCACAGTACAACATGGCACGTTGATTCGCTTGCGCGTCGATCAACTTCGGACACGCATACGCCAACATCGGAAACGATTCTATCAAAGATCGACATCATCCTCGTCATCTTCACTATTCTCGCAGGCTCGTGAGCCGCGGAGTTTAGTGCGCACGTTTTCCAGACGCTCGGCAAGTTGCCGTTCAAATCCACGGTCAGACGGACGGTAATAAATGCGGTCGACGCCCAGGTAGTCTTGGGCGGCGATTGCGTCGGGCGCGTCGTGAGCGTATTGGTACCCTTCGCCTCGGCCGAGACACTTAGCGCCCGGATAGTGCGAATCTTGGAGTTGTCTGGGCACGGGCAGCAAGCGGCCTTCGCGCACATCGTGCCTCGCTTCGCCAATAGCAACGCAGGAAGCGTTCGATTTTGGCGCGCAGGCTAGATATGTTACAGCCTGAGCGAGTGTGAGTTGGCACTCGGGCAGACCGACGAACTCACAGGCTTGCATTGCGGCCACGGCCAGCGGCAACGCGTGCGGATCGGCGTTGCCGATATCTTCACTGGCCAGAATCACAAGCCGGCGAGCGAGGAACCGCACATCCTCGCCGCCCTCGAGCATACGGGCAAGCCAATAGATGCCGGCATCGGGATCGCTGCCACGGACGCTCTTTATCAGTGCGCTGGCTGTATCGTAGTGGTCGTCGCCCGTCGGGTCGTAGCGAACCGCCTTGCGCTGGACGGCATCGGCGATCAAGTCGCGGTTGAGTTGTAGCTGCTGAGGCATCGAAGAAGAAAGAACAGCGACTTCAATCGCACCAAGGGCACGGCGCGCGTCGCCGTCGGAGATTTCCGCAAGGAAATCGAGTGCGTCGTCATCGATGGTTACCTCGAATGTGCCTAGGCCGCGGGCTGCGTCCGAGAGCGCTCGTTGAATGATCGTCTTGATCTCGGTCGTCGACAGCGGCTGGAATTCGAAGACTCGACTGCGGCTAACGAGCGCGTCGTTGACGGCGAAGAACGGGTTGGCCGTGGTTATACCGACGAGAATGACGATGCCTTCTTCGACGTCGGGCAATAAAGCATCCTGCTGAGCTCGATTAAAGCGGTGGATCTCATCGATCACAAGCAACGTAGGGCGGCCGCCGGCGGCGACTTCGTTGCGAGCCTCGTCGAGGATTTCGCGGACATCCTTCACCCCGCTCGTAACAGCGCTGAGCTGCCGAAAGCGGCTGTCGGTTTCTTGAGCCAAGAGGCGCGCGAGCGTTGTCTTGCCGACACCGGGTGGACCGTAAAAAATGACGGAGCCAAGCCGCCGCGTCTGTAACATGCTCCAAAGCAGCTTACCCTCGCCCAAAAAATGCTGCTGGCCGACGAACTCGGTAAGCGAAGTCGGCCGCATGCGCGCGGCGAGCGGTTGGACATTTTGAAAATGGGCGGCTTCGCTTTGGGTGAATAGATCGGCCATAGTGAGAAGCTTATTCAATTAAGGCTCTACGAGCAGCTTGGGTCCGGCGACAATGGGATTATATAACGTTCTAATTCTGCTCGTCGTGTTAGCGACGTTGGTCGGATCAGTCGCAATTATTGGTCGCTGGATTCTGTCACCCATCGATCGCGCGGGAAGACAACGGAAAGCACCTGTGCGGTTTTCGATTAGCGATTTCCTATGCTTATTTGTTGCTCTCCAGATACCGTTGGCTATCGTTTATAGGTTCGTTGGGCGGGAAGAAATAAACACCTTTTGGCTCTTTACGATCGTAACTTGGATCGTTGCGCCCCTTATTTGGTTGACCGGTGCGCGAGCACTCTCCAAAGCGGGAGTAACAAAGGTCGCAGATCGATTTGTTTTTCTCGGAGTCGTTGTGCCATTCGTTTATTTTGGTTTGTTTCCATTTCTTTTTCTCACGTGCGCGAGCGGTGTTTGGCTTTTGAATCCGGCGGATGATCGCGTAGACAGTTCAAGTCTTTGGTACGTAATTGCATGGCTCGTTCTAGCTTTTCTGTTTTTCGCTTGCGGATTGTTTACCCGATGGATGGTGCGTAAGGCGGCGCAGCGTTCGATATAGATGTGCTAGATCGGAGTGACAATGCCGGAATCTGGCAACGTCGGTGCAAGCGGACAAAGTTGGCACTTGGGAGCAGTACGTTTGCAGTAATCTTTGCCGACGCGAACCAGCAGCGCATGATACTCGTTGTAAAGCGCCGCGTCGGGCGGTAAAGAGGATTCGAAATAATCTTTGATTTCATGGTACGTGAAATCGTAGCCGATCCACCCATGGCGCGCCAGAATGCGGTGGGTATAGGTATCGACGACGAATGTGGGCAGCCCGCCGGCGTAGAGCAGAATCGCGTCTGCCGTCTCGGGGCCGATTCCGTGGATCGTCAAAAGCTCGTCACGCAATGACGCAAGGTCGTTGCGAAACATCGACTCTAACGAACCGTCGTACGTGTCGACGATAAACTGCAGCAGATTCCGCAAACGCTTGGCCTTCACTTGGTAATAGCCGGCGGGACGAATCAGTTCGGCGAGCTCTGTAAGCGATAGTTGGTAAAGTTCGCGCGGTTCCATCAAGCCGGCGTCGCGCAAATTGGCAATTGCCCGCTCGACGTTTCGCCACGCGGTGTTTTGGACGAGTACCGCGCCAACCATGATCTCAAACGGCGAATCACCAGGCCACCAATTTTGTGGGCCGAACTTTTTGAGCATGCGTTCGTAGACGGAGATTAACGTTGTAGACATTCGATTTAAGTGCGCGTGTGTATTGAATTTCGCAATTGACAACGGAGCGCGAAAAGTCAAGTCGGAAAATGGAGCAAAATTCAAGCCGGCCAAATCGCCCTTTGTTGCTTTTTTTTCACCCGAGTATAATTAGCGTAGCTAATCGCAGTTGTCGAAAGCGATTGCAGCTGTGAAATCTTGGTGGGAACTTGTCTGTGTTATCTGTTCGTCCTCGAATCGCCGAGTTGGTGTTTCAGCTTTACGGCCGATCGCTGCATCCGGAGCTGTTTGAAGTCCATCGCAGTCGGCAGATTGAGCGTGGCGGCTATACAGCAAAGGTTCAGATTACGAACGCCGGGCACGTCGTCACCTGGCAGTACGGCGGCGCTACGCTTTCTGAAGTAGCGGCTTCCGCCCAGCATCCGCTACCACAACGGCGGCGGCTCATATCACACCGACTTAGGGGCTCGTGTACGGACGAACTCGAGTGCCGCGGCGGCGTGACCTATCACGTGGAATTCTCGCTCGAACCCGTCGAAAAGGAAGACTTTTGGACCTACCAAAAGGAGCTTACTGAGGCGGGTACGCGGGACGGGTTATTGCATTGTTTCGAGCCGAGCGGCCGGTTTGGACTGGGAGCATTGAGCTATATCAACTTGGAATGTCGCGATCGCAGTCTCAAAGTGCAGGCGTTTCACACATTTCCCGACGATTACGCGATTGTAAAAAGCCAGTCGGTGTTTACGCTGCCAAAGAAGTAGGGCGGGCGTGGCCACCGGGTCATTGACTGGGGCTAAACAGGCGGGGCAAATGGGTGATGAAGTCGATCATAGCGCGGTTTACTGCGTCGGGATTCTCCATGGGCGTCATGTGACCCGCATTTGGAATAACGACGAATTTGGCGTCCGGAATAGCAAGCGCGATAGACTGCATTTCCGCTGGGGGGCTAATTGCGTCGTCCGCGCCGACGAGAACCAGCGTTGGCACGGTTATTTGCCGTAGGAAGGCGGTCATATCGGGACGTCGCGCCATGCCGCGTTGAGCGGCGGCGATAGCGGCGGGAGCCGTTCGTCCCACGACTCGGCGAACAGCAGCGACAACCTCGGGTCGGGACTCGAACGTTTTTGGGGCAATTAGTTTTGGGCCCATCATCTCGGCCACACGCGCCGCGCCCCATTCGGCGACTTTTTCCGCCATTTTCAAGCGGCCGGCGCGGGCCTCGTCCGTGTCGTCCGCGGCACGCGCATCGCACAGCACCAGGGCCCGTAAACGGCGCAGGTGTTTTTGAACAAATTGCCAGGCGATGTAGCCCCCCATTGAGAAGCCGGCAAGGACCACTTGGTTGTCGGCCCCAATAGTTAACGCGTCCAGTAGCTCGACCAGATCGTCGGCGTATTGCTCCATCGTGATGCCGAGGTCGGGATCTACAATCCCGAGCGGCGAGCGGCCGAATCCTCGCAGGTCGGGCACGATAACACGAAAGCGTTCGGTCAACGCTTCGACTTGACCGTCCCACATTGTGTGGTCGAGGGGAAAACCATGAACGAGGAGGACAAGTGGGCCTGTGCCGCGCTCAATGTATGCGATTTCGCCGGTTGAGATTTTGACCGCGTTCATGTGAAGGCGTGCGAACAGAAGCTAAACCGCAAGCGGAGAATTGAACGTGCTGCACGGGCTCAATTGGCTTTAGTTGGTATTTTTTTGTTGGCCGCAGCCTTCTTCTCTGCA
>DASZZA010000270.1:0-3128 GCA_035545135.1 Lacipirellulaceae bacterium
TCCGGGCTTGCTGCGCGGGTGCGGGTCGATCCGGTTCGCAATATCGCCAATGACGGGTCGGTTTCTGTGGTGGATTTGAAGACGGGCAAGTCGGAACAGGAGATCGTTGTTGGGTTGCATCCGTCGGGGATGGTGGCGACGCCGGGCGGACGGTACGTAGCGGTCGCCAATGCGTCGAGCGACACGGTATCGATTATCGATACTCGCGCGCGGCGAGTCGTCGAGACGATATCGACCAGGCCGGAAAAAAAGTTGCCGTTTGGCAGTGCGCCGAATGCGCTCGCGGTTAGCGCCGACGGCCGGCGGCTGTACGTATCGAACGGCACGAACAATTCGATCGCCGTGATCGACTTCTCGCCGCCACACAGCAAGCTGCTGGGTTGTGTGCCAACCGGCTGGTATCCGGCGGGGCTTGTCGTGGACGACAAGCGTGGCGAGTTGTACGTCGCGAATATTAAGGGGGTCGGTTCGCGCAGTCGAGCTTGGGAAGGCCAGCGAAAAGTAAACGGGAACGTTGTTTTCGGATACAACACGCACGACCATCAGGGCACGTTGTCGCTCATCAAGTTGCCGACGGATGAAGAGCTAGCCGACGAGACGTCGACGGTGCTTAAGAATAATCGATTGGCGGAGCTGGAGCGCGCATTCGCACCAGCGCGGGAAAATGAGCCGCCGCGGCCGGTGCCGCAGCGAACTGGTGAGCCGTCGGTGTTCAAGCACGTGGTGTACATCATCAAGGAGAATCGCACGTACGATCAGGTGCTGGGAGACGTCAAAAAGGGTGAAGGCGATCCGCAGCTTTGCATTTTTGGTCGCGACGTGACGCCGAACACGCACAAGCTGGTCGGTGATTTTGTGCTGCTCGACAACTTCTATTGCAACGGCGTTTGCAGTGCCGATGGGCACCAGTGGACGGACGAAGCCTACGTTGTGGATTACCTCGAGAAGGCGTTTGGCGGTTGGCCGCGGAGCTATCCGTATCCTGGGGGCGACGCGATGGCGTATGCGCCGAGCGGATTTCTGTGGGACAGCGTGCTTTCGCACAAGAAGACATTGCGGGTATATGGCGAGTTCACAACTGGAACGGTGCGCTGGAAAGATCCGCAGCGGAAAGAGAAGCCGAAGTATCTCGATGTGTACCGGGACTTCGTGAATCACAAGGGCCAGATCGATGTGCGAGCCACGGCGAACATCAAGACGATCGAACCTTACCTTTGCCCGACCGCGATCGGCTTTCCACTCACCGTGCCCGATATTTACCGAGCGGCGCAGTTCATCGACGAGCTGAAGCAGTACGAGCAGAAGGGCGAGCTGCCGAACTTGATCATGATGATGCTGCCGATGGATCACACGATGGGTACCAGACCAGATAATCCGCGGCCGGAGAGCTGTGTGGCGAATAACGATTTGGCGCTGGGGCGGATTATCGAGGCGGTGAGCCACAGCAAGTTCTGGCCAGAGACATGCATCTTCGTGGTGGAAGATGATCCCCAGATGGGATTCGATCACATCGATGGACACCGGACGGTCGCGATGGTTGTCAGCCCGTATACGCGGCGACATATCGTCGACAGCACGAATTACAACCAAACGAGCCTGGTGCGGACAATCGAATTGATATTAGGATTGCCACCGATGAATCAGATTGACGCTTCGGCGACGCCGATGAGCAGTTGCTATATGCAGCGGCCAGACTTTGCGCCGTACGATGCCGAACCGAACCGGATTCCGCTCGACCGGATGAATCCGGATTTGGCGAAGATTAAAGACCCCGGCGCACGGCACTGGGCGCAGGAATCGATGAAGCTTGATTTGAGCGAAGAGGATAAGGCAGACGAGAATACGTTCAACCGAATTCTATGGCACGCGCGGCGGGGGCGTGACGACACGTATCCGGCCTGGGCGGTTACCGTGGAGCCGGACGACGATGATTAGTTGAGGATGCGGGATGCAGGGCAATTTGAGCGCCCTGCCCTGCCCGGCACGTTCGATTGGCTGTGATCGCGCTAACTGCTGCGAACACGCAGAATCTTAACGCTTCTCGCTCTCGGGTTCGTTGGGAAAGATCTGCTTCCAATCGTTTTTCATGTCAACGACGGTCCAGCCGGCAGGGCCGGCGGCGTCCAAGGCCTTGTCGAGTCGGCCGACGTTCGAGTGGCGATCGTAGGCGTATTCGCGCACGGCATCGGTGTGATGGACGATGAGGCCGAAGCGAGGCCGGGGACGGCCCGGCCCGCTGGGTTTGGCCATGGTCGTCCATTGGAGCATTTCGAGATCGCCGTCGGAATTGCCGAAGGCCATGATCGGATGGCAGCCGATGAAGCGGTTGATGCCGACCGGCTTGCCGGGGCCGTCGTCGATGAACTCGACTTTTGGTTGTTTGATGAGGACGGGCGTCCCGCCCCGCATGACGAATTTCACTACGCCGCTGCTGCCGACGACTTGCTGCGGCGGGATGCCATAGGCTTTATCGACCCAGGGCCGCATGAATTCGACTCCGCCGCCCGAGACGATGAACGTTTTGAATTGCTTGGAGCGCAAATAGGCGAGCAGTTCGCGCATGGGTTGGTAAATGAGCTGATCGTAGGGCCGGTGGAAGCGCGGGTGGCGGGCCGTGTGCATCCAATTGCGGACCAGATCGTGGAACTCATCGACGGTCATGCCGGCATGGGTGGCGGCGATGATGTCCAGCAGGCCCTTCTGGCCACTGGCGCCGAACGCTTGCAAATCGTCGTCGAGAACGTATTTGTACGGCGACTGGCTGCGCCATTCGGGGTGATCTTTGGCCAAGACCTTGATGCGGTCGAAAGCGAAGATCATTTGAAAGTACATCGGCTTTTCGCACCACAGCGTGCCGTCGTTGTCGAATGTCGCGATGCGGTCGTACGGATCGACGAAGTCGCGGCTCCCGGGAGTGGTTACCTTTTCGACAAAGGACGTGATCGAGGATTTCACAGGTCCGTCGTTCCAGGAAGGAAGCGGATCTGCCGCCCAAGCGCAGTTGCCGGCAGTTGCGGTGAGGCAAAGTTGGAGCAGCAGTATTTGACGCGAAAGTTTCATGGCTGGCTCCTATGCTGTGGCCGGAGCGTGACCAAGGCACCCTCACCCCGGCCCTCTCCCGGAGGGAG
>DASZZA010000271.1:0-34965 GCA_035545135.1 Lacipirellulaceae bacterium
TACTAAAGTCATTCGGGTTTTTTAGCGGTAGCAACCTGCACCCTGTGGTTGTCATCGGCATTTCGCAGCGTGCAGAGCATCACCTTCTTCTCTGAAATGGCGATCATTTGTATCGCCAAATGATTTGCGATTTTTTGGCCCAGGTAGGTCACAAGATTTTGAATCTTGCAGCGGAGGTTCGAATCCTCCTCCCCGAACCAGAAACGCGAAAAACCCCGCCGACCTCCCCAGCGGAACAGGGAGATCGACGGGGCAACCCGACTAAGAGCGGAGCGGGGGTGCTGCTCTAGCGGGATTTCATATGAACTTCGGCACGATAAAAACGGCAGCGATCAGGAAACTGGCGGCATACATCCCACGGCGGATTATTCGCTGCTTGAGTGTTGCGGAAGCTCTTTCAACCAGTCCGGGACGTGGATGCCAACCGCCGTCGCTATCGTCGTTAGCATGAGCAGCAGGGGCCAGAGTTCCTTGATGACCTGTAGCCATTCCAGGACCGTCGAGGATGAGCTTTTGTCTTTCTTCTTGAGCATGACGATCTGCCGGCCGTGGGCTTCGAGCTTGTTGCTGTGCTCTTTCAATGTCTCCCGGACCTCGTGATGAAACTCCTTCCCGTCGTCCAGCCGTTGCTCGATCCGTCCGTTCGATTCCTTGAGGTCGAACAGGGTTCGAAGCATGAGATCCGAGCGAGGGTCGATCTGATGGCCGTTGTTCATCGCCCTCTCTCAGCTCCAGGATTCCAGCGGTGATGTCCGCGTATGAAGCCATGATCCCCCGCCCTCCCTATGGTAGGTCAAACCAGGAAGACGCGGGTTTACGAGCATGCTTTTTGACGGAGACTTTCTTCTTTGGGATTGAGCCCGTCGTGATCGGAGCCGGTTCGGGCTTGGCTTCTATGGCTTTCAATCGGCTATCGAGTTGGTGCTGTCCTGCTTCCATCACGTCCATTCGTCGGGACATGGAATCGAGGCTTGCACGCGTGGCCGTCTCTCGCGCGGAAAGCATGACCGAGGCTTCTGAGCGTGTCAGGTAGGTCGGAGAACGGTAGGCGCTCGCCATGCCACAGAGAAGGCCGGTGAGCAGGATTACGCCAACAACGGCCTTCGTCTTCCATGACGTGTTCCAAGCCCAATCCCATGCGGATTTGAGCCAACCGCGTGCTTTCTTTGCGTCGTCGATGACGGCGGTTTCGACGCCTTCGACAGCCTCGATAATCTCGTCGCTTTTCATTGGAACCCCCTATTTTGTGATCGTGCGAACCCACCGTTTCAGGCAGGCGTCCTTACTCGCTTCACTCTTTGAATGGTTGATCAGCCGAGCGCTGTAGGCGGTGCTTTCCTCTCCGAGTTTCGGTTTGGGAATGGCTCGGGTCCTCATGCAGCGGGCCGGTGGCTTCACAAGTCCCGTTGTCGGTGTCGG
Organism: Lacipirellulaceae bacterium; assembly: GCA_035545135.1. Classification (GTDB taxonomy): domain Bacteria; phylum Planctomycetota; class Planctomycetia; order Pirellulales; family Lacipirellulaceae; genus JABDGM01. Next base: position 1,420 of record DASZZA010000271.1, read on the forward strand.
CATGTCGGCGCAGCCCGCGAGCAGCGTTGCCAGCAAAATTGCAAAACCGTTGGCAATGCGCATCTCAGCCTCCAATCAGTGTATTGAGCGCATCGACCTGTTGCTGATCGAGCGGGCATTTGTTCTGGAATGTGGAAGCGGTTTTCTCGAACACCGCGAGTTTGGCCTGTGCCTCGATCCGCTCTTGTGAGACGACATTTGCATCTTCCACGAGCTGCTTTGTCAGGACCGCGTTCTTGGCTTCGAGATCGGCCTTCACAGACGCATAGAGTTGCGCGTTGGGGCCGTATTCATTTCCCCAATGAAAGATGATCAGGGTATAAAAAAGAGCGCCTAGAGCGCCCCAGAGCAGCTTCGATGTGAGGATGGACATTAGCCTTCCTCTTTCGGATGCCAGCGGCCCCAGATGTATTCTTCGAGCCGCCAGTTCAGCATCTTGTCGGCAATGATGAACGCTGCAATTCCGAGGATCGCGACCAGAACCCACTCATTGATCGCGAAGGCAATGGCGAGGGATTTAGCGGTGCTCGCAATCGTCTGGACTGCGGTCAAACCGTCCGAGGTTTTGTGCAGCGTGTCGAGGTTGATCACGTCTACGGGGTTCGGAACCGGAGCAACGGTCGTGGTCGTATCGGTCGTGACGCCTGCAACAACACTCGTGGCAGCAACTGCGGCGCTCGTAACCTTCGCCTTGACCAGAGTTGCGACCGTTCGAGATTTGTCCTTGAGGCTCGCGACCGTGGCGTCGGCCCGTTCCGGAACCGGGATGGGTGCGGGTTTGGCGGGCACGTGGCACCATTCCGCCGCCAGGTCCGAGCCGCCGAAGACGTTGCAGTCAACGCCCTTGGTTTTAATGCCCGGAATGATCCCGGAGCCGTTCACCCCGTCGCCGCTGTATTGCCAAAGCCAATAGCTCGAAAACCCGTTCGGAAGTCTCGCCTTAGGGCCGTACTGCGCCAACCACAGCCGATGCGAAGAAAAGAACGGGTCGGCTTTCTTCAACTGCTCTTTCAGCAAGTTTCCCGAATAGATGATCGGCCGCTGTCCGGTTTTGTCATAGACCAGTTGCAGGAATTGTTTCGCCTGCGCGAGCGACATGGTGTTGGTGCGGTTCGGCTCGTAATCGAGCGCGAGCAACGTGTCCGGCTCAGTCCCGGCGACCGATAGGAAGTGCTCGACCTGCTTCGTGACGTCGGATGCGTCAGCAAAGTGATATGCGCCAAACAAAAGCCCGGCCGCTTTCGCCGCTGCTTTCCGCTTGGCATAATCACCGTCAACGAATGAGCCGCCCTGAGTCGCTTTATGGATGACGCCTCGGATGCCCGAAGCGTAAACCTTGCCCCAGTCTTCGACCTCGTCGTGATGCGACAGGTCTAGGACCAAAGGCACCTTTGCCTTAGCCATTTTCATTCCCCCGAAAGTTTTTGGATGTGGTGCTTGAAACGACAGATCAGAAACGATATGTCGCTAAATCTTGAAACTCACGACAGATCAGAGCTTCGCGAACGTCCCTGGGATCTGGCAGCGGTACTTTTCAACCCGCCAGTTCGGATGCTCTGACTTCCATTTTGCGACTTCGTTCTGCGCCGCCATGCCGATCTGACACTGGAGCAAAGAGATGTCGGCAAAGGTTAGGGACACATCCCGGCAGTTCAGGCCCATACAGGCCCACATTACGAGTTCGATCATCGCGCGGTTTCTCCCCGCTTCTGAAAACGCGCACGCTTTATGTCTGGCTATCGATCAGCTTCAATTTTGGTCCAGGGAGGAAGTCGACCAGGGTCTTGGAAAAGGTCTCCCGCACCGCGTCTCCGGCTCTTTGAACGGCAATGGCTCCCATGGCTATGTTGGCGTCATGGGAGGTTTTGAACTCGTTGCGCAGATGGTTTACCTCGACGGATACCTTGCTCGTCTGATTGCCGATTTCCAGCAACAGGATGTGATGCAGATCATCCACGCAGGCCCAGTGGTCCATGGGCTGGCCAGTCTGAGGGTTGGAGCCTGAGATTTTCGACCACCTCTGGCAGTCTCCGGAAAGCACCAAAGCTCTGCATGACTTGTCGAAATTGCAACGATGGCACTTGCGCTTTTCGTCAGGGATGTTGTCTAACATTTTGGGTCCATTCGAGAGCAGAACGAATGATTAGAATTGACCGGGCGGTCAGTCTTGGGACGACTTGTGAAACGGCGTTTCAGCTCCGCCGTGTTTTCGGAAAGCACAATTGCGTCTCAGGCGTTTTCGATTTTCAGGTGACACCGCCAGAAACGGTCATTGAGTATCTTCGACGCGATTTCGTCGGCCTGTTCGAGTATGACGATTTCATCGTGAAGGACGGGATCGTTCAGAACCGGCGTTTCGGCACCCAACACATGCACGAGTTCCGCTCAGGAAATATTGATCGGGATTTCGTCGGCGCACGATCCCGTCACGACCATCTCTGTGGCAACATGAGAGTGGCCCTGAAGGGGAACGGGGCTCTTCTTCTCGCCGCAACACTGCCGCCCGAACGATTGGCTCTAGCCAATGAGATCAAACATCTTGTTCGAGATAGAAACTGCGACTTGGTATTCAGCCTGGAAGTTCTAAAGCGGCGTCAAGGACCAGACTTAATTGCCAACTGGCAAGGCGACAATCATCAGTGGGATTGCGCCCTCTCGAAGTACCGAGGCAGACCGGAAGGGTTGACCCCCTACCTCAATCGCCAGGTGAAGCGTTTTGCTTCCCACGTTGTGTCTGGAAAGTTCTAATTTTTAATTGCGATGATGAAGTCTACGTATTGGAGGTCCAGGTTCGTCGTTCCCGTGAACGAATGGTTGTGAGAGGCCCCGCCTCCTGTGCTACTTGTAAGTCCGCGCGATGGCGTCGTAGCTGATCCGGCGAGTTGATAGTTGTTGTCGTTGCTATACGTGCCGCCGAACGCCACGGAATTTGATCCATCGAGCGATGCGCCTGAGACGCTCCCAGTTGCCACGAGATGTGTGTGGGATGGCATTTGATTGATGTTAAGGCTTGTGCCCCCGACAGTTCCCTTGACCACCCCATCAAAGAGACTCGTGAAAGAAACGGTGCCCCCGCTTGACGCATTCCCCGACGTAATTTTGATGGCTTTGTTATTATGGGTAGTCAGCTTTGTCCAGCCTGTCGGGGCCGATGTTTGCTGAAATGCCATGGACGTACCAGTTGGAAAGGAATCCGTTCCTGCGATACGGCAGCCATTCGTCTCGTCGGCAATCACCGTCGATCGCCCCTTTGGAACAACAACGCCAGCAACACCATTGGTCACGGTAATGGTGAAGTTTCCACTCGTGAGATTTTCCACGAAGTAAAACCCGATGCAGGGGTTAGAAACCTGGATATTTGCGGATTGCGAACCGGTCAGCCGGACGATGGCATTTTGAGCCTCATCACTGGTAAGAGTGATGTTTGATCCAGCTACGGATTTGGAAACAAGACCTCCTAGGTTATTGTCGATGATGCTGATGACGTCATCGTTGAGAATGTCTCCCCAGGTTCCAGAATTGGCCCCAGTAGTTTGTACTTCGTATCCCTTGTTTTGTGTGGTCGTCATTGGGCAATTCTCTCTTTCAAAAGAAAAGGCCAGCGGTTAAGCTGGCCCTGATAATTAGTTCATTTTATTGAAACGGGGGATCGACTATGCGGGTGGTGATTTCTCTTATTATTTCGGTTCTCGTTTTCTCAACGGGTGCTTTCGCAGCATCGTCATGTCGCACTCCGATACATCAGACAAATCAGAGCCTTGGAGAGCCAGGAAAACTGAAAACCGCTGTTCTTTGCTGTTGCCCGACGTACAGTGGCGGTCAGTGCTGCGCCAACGTTGGTTTTTGTGGCGGGTTCGTTCCAGGGTGTATGTGTAAGTTCGGGCACGGACCGGAATCGTTATCGTTCAACGATCGTCACTGACTCGTCAGGCTGTCGTTTTCATCGTAGCCAGGAAGTCTTGGAAGGGCGGTTTGAGCGGCTGTTGTGCCAGATACAGCGCCGGGAATCGCTCGTCCTGAAATCTGTGAGGATGCTCGGCGCAGACTCTGCAACATTCTAGGGTGATGTGCGACTTGGGACAGTGCGGACTGCACTAAATTTGGGTCACGCGACACAAGCATCTCTGCGATTTGACGCGCCAGACGTTGATCGACCGCCCGCACGCCTCTCGCGGCACCGTAGCCAATCAGCGCCCCAGTTAAAAATCCGGCAGGATCTGAGAGCGGATTTCCGTGGGTATTTAAGGTTCCAGCACCGCCCGCCAATCCCAATTCAACGAGCTGTCGCGCAGTCGTCGAGTTGCCCATCGCCATGCGCGGCTGGTCCATAATACTTTCGAGATGCAGAAACGCTTCAAGTTCGCGGGCATTTTGCGGTCCGAGAGCGATCTCAAGTTTTTCCCGCTCAGCCGGGCTGTTGGCGATTCGATTGACCAGATTTTGCCTGTCGCCAGTTCTGTTTACTCTTTCGAGATACCGGCTGACGAAGCCCTCTTGAAACGCCTGCATCTCTGCGGGGGTCATCTGTGCAACGGCGCGACGCGTGACATTGTTGGAAAAGTTTTGCGTTGCATAGGTTTCTCCGGCTTCAAGGGCGTTATCAGCACCGAAGAATTGCGCGGCAACGCCCCGTGCCTGACGGTACTGAGGGACGGCGTTGTCCAATTCGCCCCGTAGCTGCCGAGCAAATTGTCTTGCTAAGCCCGACGTTTCTCTTTGACCGCCCGTTGCTGCGCTACTTCCAAGTTCATCGAGTTCGCGTTTGACATAATCCCAATACTGAAGATTGGGATAGGTAGGAACGCCGTTTGGACCTCGTGTAAATTTGAACATCCCACTATCGTCAAACGCGACACCCGGATTGAACGCTCCATACCCATCTGCGATTGCTCTATCCTGTCCTTTCGTCACCGCATTTTTCATGGCCTGACGAAACATCGGAGATCCTGACATGCGCTCGATGGTCGGAGACCAAATCGGCCGGTCTCCTGCTTCACGCGCGGCGTCGTAGAGAGGTCGATTGGCTCGCCTCGCAGCATCGACAAGCGCCTCTCGCGTTTCCGCGGCATTTCCAGGCGTGGCGACAAGGTTTCGGAGAAACGCTGTTGCTCGGTCCGCCTGTCCCGCAAAACGGTCATTGACCATGCGGTTGAGAACGTCCCGCGCTTCGGGCGATTGGTTCGCTGCAGATCTCGCCAACGCTGTGAGATTGGCGCTCGAAAAGCCAAGGTCTGGATTATCTATATTGCGGAGTTCTTCACCGGCACGGCCTTGTGCCACGAGCGTTTGCGCATCTATTTGTCTTTGCGCGGATGCAGGTTGTCCGTAAGCGGCGTCGGCAGCTCTCGATGCGGCGATGTCGCTGTCTTGCGCGTTAACAATGCGCCGTGCGGCTTCGTAAGCTGGGCGTCGGACTGCATTGATTTGCGGGACGATGTAATTGTTGATGCCAGACGCAGCAGCCTCGACAAGAGGTGGGGCTGCTGCTCCAACGGTGGCTCCGACCGCTGCGCCGCCGAGGCCGCCAGCGACGCGATTCTCGACGCCGCCTTCACTGGTGCCGGTTCCGTAGAGCCCTCCATAAAGTGCGCCCTCTTTGGCTCCGGCTTGAATAACGCGTCCCAAAGGTTGGCCAGCGCGGATCGCGGCGCTTGTGGCGGACTCCAGTCCCGCTTTTTCCAGCCCTCCGGGCACGGCAACGATGCCGGCGAGTTCGCCGCCGTGATACCACCACGGGTGCTGGCTGGACGCTGCGGCGTTGCGGGCACGGGAATTATTGAGTTCTTGGTCATAGATATCGCCGTAAGCCCTCTTATCGCCCATAGCCCGATAGTAGGCGGCACGCGCGGCTGCCTCTGCTTCGTCGGAAAAACCAAACGACAAGCCTTGACCAGCTCCTCTCACTCCTGCTTCCAGGCCGCCAACCTGCGGCTCGGGTGCCGGTGAGGTCACGAACTTGGCAAACGGATCGTTCGGATCATCGGGTGTGGAAGACGTAGCAGAATTAGCGAACTTCGCGAAGGGGTCAGCGTCTGTCATTTATTTCGCCCCAGCCAAGATGCGGTCGGATGCTCCGTCACCGAAATGCTTATCGAATGAGGCTCGATGCACAGCGTCGGGGTTCTGCTTCAGGAGAATGATGGCCTCCTGAGGCGGCTCATCAGCAACGCGCCCTTGTATTTTCTCCGGGCCAGCGTCCCCATTTGTCCACTTTTTGACGCGTGCCAAGACTTCCTGAGAGTGCGGCGTCAGCAAAGGACCGTATTTTTTAGAGAGATTTGGTCCGAGGGACGACTCACGTTTCGACTCAAGTGCGTTCAAGCTGCCGTTCAACAGATCCATCAGCTTGCCCACGGCGGCTTTCTGCTGTTCCGGAGACATATTTGGATTAAGAGACGCCTCCCATGCCTTGATTTCCGTGTCGCTCAGGTTTGATCCCTTGAAGACTTTTGACATTTCGTCGGCAACGGCATGAGCGTTGGCGAGAAAGTCTGGAACGCCGGCCGTGCCGCTTATCTTTTGATTGGCGTAATTTTTGACCTCGTTGACAAACGGGTATTGCGTGTTGTTGAGCTTGTCGAAGCTCTCGACCAGATGGCCGACGTGATCGATTGTCTGGTTTGCGGCTCGGACCATCTCCGAGCTTTTGCCGCCGCCGACAAAATCCTTACGACCTGCAACGCGTGCGCCCCACGAGGTCAAATCAAAACCCGGCTCATATTGTGCCGCTGCGTCGAGTAACTTGTTCCATTTTTCGGACCGAGCCAGGACATACGAGCTAGGCGGCTGAATTTCTCCGTTGACCATTTTCTGGACCAACGTTGCGTCGCTTCGCGGAAGTGTCTTGAGGTAGTCATCTCCGGTGAGCGGTGCGCCGTCTGGCCCCACCGCCCCAGATGGAGACAGAGCCGTATTTTCCGCGCCGGTGGCTCCGATGGGCTTGTAAGTCTTTGTGATCGGATCGTACTGGCCGTAAATGGTCTTACCCCACTCGTTCTGGCCAATGGCTTTCGGAAGATGCAGGTCCATTTCCTTCGCCTGCTTTTCAAGCGGGAAGGACTCAGCCGCGCGCGCTTCCTGCGCCCCTGCAATTCTCAATCGTTCTGAGGCCTCCCGAGCCTGCTGCGCCAGGCGTTGTGCTTCCATATCGATCCGACGTTTCGATTCCGTGTTCTCGATCGCGTTCTGCTTCGCGCCGCTGTAGGCCTTGACACCCTGCAAGCCCCCTTCCCCAATCGCTGTTCCGATGAACGGTGACTGCGACGCCATCATTCCGAGACCGGCAGCGAGCAGTCCTTGACGTGCAGGATCGGAGAGTTGCAGACCAAACAATCCTTCCTTGGTCGGGAGATCATAGGACGTCGCTAAGGGTACGCCGGATGGAGCGGGATTCTGCGGCGCAGGAACGTCGCTAGCGCCCAAATACGACGGCGGCGGCAGGGATGGTGCGGAAGCTACAGTCGGGCTCCACGGGCTATCCTCCGAGCCTGTAGGACTCGGTGAGTTCCAGTCTCCCACCGGCACGGAATAGGCTCCCGATCCATCGTCAAACAGATCGGTGACGTCGCCGCCGCCTTCGTAGCCTCTCCGAACTGTGCCGCCATCTGAGAAGCCGAACATGTTGCCGAGATAGTTTCCAAATCCCGACATACTGGACGGGGTAACCGTTGTCGAAAACCCTGACGCCGGATCGGTCGCGGTGTTGGCATAGTTCCAGGCTTTCGAGCCGAGATTTCCAAGTCCCTGAAACGCCGAGTGCGCCTGCTTGAAGTTGTTGAGCACATCAGACATGCCGCCGCCCGTCTGATCGTCAATGCTCGGCATGGGACCGGAATGGTTCATGCCGCCGTGCATCTGGGCAGTAGGGACGTAGGATCGCGCATTGGGATAGGGCGAGACGACGCCGCCGGAATCGTATCCAACACGGCCACCGTCTTTGAACAGGCTTGCCGCACCCAGTCCGAGACCGGCAATCTGCGACCACATGTTTGGTCCAGGCTGTGTCTGACTGCTCTGCGAGCCTGCGGCGCCTCCGAGACCGGTTTCAAGAGACGCTAGCCACTGCGTCGTGTTGAACGGATAGGCCGCTTCGGCTTGAGCGTTGGCGGTGTTGGCGTTCAACTGGTTCTGCTGCTGGGTCTGTTGAAGATTGCCGATCCCAAGCAACGAGGCGATATCGTTCTGTCCGAGCTGCTGCGCTTGACCCGCCAATTGGCTATTGATCGTTGCACCCTGGAGTGCCCGCGACGCATCGTTCTGCGCCGCACCGAGAGCTTGCGTGTAGCCCTGAGAATAGAGCCCAGCGATCACCGGGTTCTGAGCAAGCGCCTGCTGGCCCTGAAGAACAGATTGAGCAACCTGTGATCGGTCTCCGGTCAGAGCGCCGATCTTTGCTGCATTTGCATTTGCTGATTGAAGCTGTTGCGCGTTGGAATTAGCAAACTGCGCCTGCGTCGCGTTGACGACATTCTGCGTGTAGGGGTCCATATAGGACTGAATGGCGCCGGCAGAGATCGGAGACGCACCCGCTGCGACACCCGAGCTAGCCGAATTGAGAAACGGCTGATAGACGCCAAGGTTGGCTTGTGTCGCGTCGAAGGCTTGGTTTTGGGGCGCGGTAAAGCCTGCAACCTGTTGATTGGTTGCAGGGTTATAGGGCGTCGAAGCGACGTTCTGCGCCTGCCCCAAAAGCTGAGAATAGGCTTTCTGGTATTCAGGCAACGCACCCGTCTGGGACGTGGTCGTTTTTGTCTTGCCGCCACCACACATTTAGTTCACTCCCCGGCCAGTTGACCCGCCATGAAGAAAAAAGGCACCGGCTGGTTCGCCAAGCGCCTTCCTGTAAAGCCGCACCTTCGCGGCAGTGCGGTAGTTCGAGAGAACACCGATCATTAGAGGGAGATTGAAATGGTCGGAGACATGCTTCGCGAACGCAATCAGGTCGTTGCTGTTTGAGGATGACCGGAACTGCGGATAAACGAACGAGAACAACTCTTGGAAGCAGGGTTGCGTCGTGTACCAGAGACAAGCCGGTTCGAGAAAAATCGCTCCCTCGATATTGTCTCGATCACCGATAACTCCAACGACGCCATGACGTTGTTCAACCGGACCAGCGACGGCTTTTCGGAAGGCATAGCGCACGGCTGCTTCATCGAGTTCAAACAGACCGTTTTCGGCATGAAGAAACCTTGCAAGTTTCATCAATGCTTCCTCGTCGCCCGAGTCAGCGACTCGAACGCGGGTGTGATCACCGCTCATGTTTTGGGTTCTCTACTTCTGTGGGCCTGGAAGAGACCTGAGAGTCTTGATCGTGTCGTTGCGGGTGTTTTTCACCCAGGCATCCAAAATCGCGTGACCTTGGTTGAGATCACCGCCGCCGACTGCTGCCACTTGCTCTGGTGAGAGAACATGTTCGCCACCTGCTGCGAGAATCGGAACCTTGCCTCCCGTCGCATAAGCTAGCTTCGGTGCCTGAGCCGGGAACATTTCTCCAAGAACGCGCGTCCCTGCCAAGGTATTCCCTTCGCCCAATGCGGAGACAATATCGCTTGGGATTACGTAGGAGCCAGCCGCTACATCTATGGGGAGAACGTCCGTGCGCCCCCCACTGGCTGCATGAAGCGGTCCCGACACAACCTTACCCTGCTGCCCGTGACCATCCACAGCCCCACCCGTTGCTTTAAGGTCACGAAGGTCCGGTGCTTGTTTAGCTCCGAAAAATCGCTTAAGTTCATCACTCGCTGCCGTCTGAGAGCCAGGTGAGGCAGGAGGGGTTTCCAATGTCACTTTTGCAGGCTTTGAAGAACCTTTGGTACCGGCCGATTTACTACGGCGGCCGGCGCCCGGAGCCTTCTTTGCAGGAGCAACGGGCGGAATATCGGAAGCACCTTCAAGCACGGGCAGACTACGTTCGGAAACGGGACCGACTGGACGAGATGAGCGATGCAGAGCTGTATCGTTACCGGCAAGCAGCTCTTCGGAAGCTCCTAGTGGAGCAGGGGATACTGGACCCTGCGGCCTGACCGCGACTCCAGTCCCGGGTGGAAGCTGGTAGCTTGAGCGACGGAATATTCCACCAAGACCGCCCGGGAGCATCTGACCAAGTTCATTGCCGCCAAATCCTTCGAGCGCCCCCATCAACGCGCGCTCTTTGAATTTCTCCGGATCGTAGAGTTCTTCTGCAGCCTGAACCCGCAAGGGATTAAGAGTCGGCAGCTTCTCCGCCATCGCCTGCGCCTTGACCTTATCTGGATGGTCGTCTGGCAGGTTGTAGGCGTACGCCTCGTAGGCGCGCTGCTCCGGGTTATCGACTTCCGTTGCGAAAGCGTTGTAGGCGAGCGGGACGTTGTTTGCTCCCACCCCGAATGTTGCCCCGGTAAAGGCCCTCAGAGCCTTGCTTCCAAGGTTGGAGGCAGGACCATAGGCCAATCGCGAAACGACGCCAGGAACGAACCCAGCCACAAGAGGGGCATACCCTCCGAGCTTGTCGTAGACCTTGCCGACTTCGGTGTCGGAAAACCGGCGATCCCGTCCAAGTTCAAGGTCTCTCGCCGCAGTGGCGTTCTGGACCTGCTGGTCGTAGAGCCCCTGCTTCGCGGCATCGCGCTTGGAAAGCGCCTCGGCAAACTGACCTTGAAGTCCCTTCACACGGGCTGCGGCTTCGGCCCGGCTGGCATCACCGTTTCGGCCGGGATAATCCCGCGTGGCGTTGTTCTGTTCGACCTTGATCTGCTGATAGAGGGCGAGCAGTGAGGGATCGTCTTTGATCTTCTCGAAGACTGGATCGACTTCCGGAGGCGCAGCAACGGGAGGTGGCGGAGATTGATGCGGTGCTCGATGCAGCCGACGTGCTTCGGCCGATGGGATCAGGTCGGCATCCCGAAGCGCAGCCAGCCCTAAGCCTCCTAATCCCGAAACTGCAGTCAGCGTCGGAGACATCATCGCCAGTCCGGATTGAACGCCAGCGTTGGTGATGTTGGCGAGGGACGGATCACTGATCGCGTCGGCTAGTCCTGTTCCTGCGGCATCGAACTGTCCGACTGTGGCTCTGGCCGGAAACTCCGCGGCTGACAGAGCAAGATCGCCCCACGTTGGATCAGGCTCACGGCTTGAAATGAAACCGTTCGGACGCCCCGCAATCGTTGTCGGAGTCATCGGACCAAAGCCATAGTCCGGTAATCTCGTTAAACCGGAAAGACCTGACGTGTCAGCCACGTTGCCTCCTGATGCGAAAGAGGATTGAGGTTCTTGGTTGTCATAGAGAGCGGCAGGGAGAAGTGAGGGAAGGCCGTCAGAATAAAGCGTCTCACCAGTCGTGGCGGATCGGATCGAACCCGGTCGAAAGACGTTGGTGACGTTCATGTTGCCGGTCTTGCCGGGAACGTCCATCGCAGTAAACGCAATGGATGGCGCGATGGTGAATCGAGGATGATCAAATGCGCCACGTCATGGCCTCGTATACGAGATCATGAAGCTCATGCCTTGGCAGGATGAATTCGACTGGATGAGGATCGTTAAGTCGTCACCAACATTGAAGGTGTTCGATGAGGTTCGGGATATCGTTTGCTCTGACGTCGAGACGCTGTTGGATGGTCCGCCCATCGAGGATGTATTGACGCGGAATGTTGCTGTGCATGATCCAGACGTACAGATGGTCGTCGTACTCGTAACCGTTCCGGAGAACGGCGAATTCAACCAAATCTTGTAAACACCATTATCCGGGAACGCGAAAAGACCACCGATCCCATCCACGAACGTTTCAAACGTTGGAAGTGCGCCAGCGCCATTGCTGGTCAGGAGTTGTCCGGCAGTACCGACACTCGCAACAGACTGCAATGCGCCTGTCGTTGTTGTGCCGCCACAGATCGGCGCATAAGCCGTAAAACTAGATTTGTTCGTGCCACCGTTTGTGACGGGCAGCACAATACTGGCGAGTGAACCTACGGCCTTGGTCAGTTCCGACAAATTCTGATTGAGCAACGCGCCGTTGGTCGCGATCTCATTCAGCGCGGTCGCATCAACCGGGCTCTGTTGAGATGGCGCGGTATCGTCGGCCATTACGAGTTGGCGCCCCAAGCCTTGGTGATGCCGGATATCTTCTGGATCAGAACGGAGAGGTTCTGATTCAAAAGCGCCCCGTTGGTCGCAATGTTCTTTAAGCTGGGGTTGCTGTTCGCATTGGCGTTGTTCGTCGTCCCCTGGCTTGTTCCAAGCAGGGACTTGATCGCATCATTCGTCGGCATGATCAGTATTTCCCGTCCGGCGCCCAGCGATAGCGGTTAAGTCCGAGACGAACGAACGAGCCAATGTCATTGCCCGACATTTTGATCGCCATTTCCCGGCCGCGAATCCTGGGGTTCAAGAACTTCGTCGATTTCGTAAATGTGTAAGGCCCGTAGGTGCGAATTGATCCACCGGGGTAATATCGTGAATAGAACGTCACTTCGACATTGGCGTCCTGATCGCCGTTGATCAGACCAAACCGCATGTCCGGTAAGAACCAATCGACAAACGGAATGTCGGAGCCTTCGTTGATCGCCCAGAACCCGGTTTCAAACGACCATGCAATGGGCTGACCGTCTGCGTCTTGGCCTTCCTCGTGCTGGTAGATGATCCCGCTTGGGGAAGTTGCGATCGGATTTCCGAGCACGGATTGATCGATCCACGACGACCGTTTCAGAGAGCCGTAATCCCACGAGCCTTCAATGACGTTCAGTTTGACGTAGGAGTCGTTTTCTCCCGTCCCGCCAGACTTTGACGGATAAAACCACCACACCTCATTGAAGCAGGTGTTGGGCGCGGCGCGGCACTTGAAGGCATTGTCGGTATCCAGATCTTGGAACACTTCATCCCAGACCGGGCATGGAATCGGCGTTGCGCCTGAAGCCGTCAGGGTGAAGAAATTGGACTGCCCCATCCAAAAGACTTGTCCTCCTAACTGGGTCATGCCGTGCGATGAGATGAGGCCGCAGTTCGAGCCAACCTTGTTCAACCCAAACACCAAGGGAGGGCCGACATACTGCAACGCCCACACATCGAGATCGGTCCAGATCAAGGCGTTCTGGGCGCTTTGCATGCCGCCGATAATCTTGGAACCGGTCGGAATTCTGAGAGAACCGGCCTGAGTGAGTTCGGAGACCGTCCAGTTTGTGAAGTCCAACTGATCCGACCACTTCAACAATAACGGGTCTTGGTCCGTGCCGATGTTCTGGGTTGAGGTCGAGCCCCACGCCACGAGGATTTGCGCCGGCATGGCGACAAAGATTCCGCCGTTGAACGGAGGCCCGGTCGAAACCAACTGTGCGTTTTCAAAGCCCCCGTTCGGCTGCCACGAATAAATACCCCCGTTAGCCGGGCAGAACAGCAGAAACGGTCCCCAGTTGTCGGAGGTGTAATCCACCGCGGTAATCGGATCGCCAACCTGATTGCCGGTTGAACTGCCAGTTCCGTAGCCGCCATCGCCGTAGGGTCCGATGCCGTAACCTGTTCCGGCAGAACCTGGACCAATGGTGATGTCGTAGACAATCTCTGCGTCGCCAGAGTTCATCGAGACGGTTTCTGTCGTTGCTGCAGCCTGATCGGCAATGATTGTAAAAACGCTCGCGCTGGTGATTTCGGCAGCGGGGTACGTGCCGAAGATCGTGACCCCTCCAACCGTTGTCGGAATCGGGAAGTTGATCGTGTCGCCTTTTGCCAACCCATGATCGGCCAAAGTCACGCTAACGCCTGAACTTCCTGAGGCAGAATCGAACACCGGAACCGTCCCGCCACCGGTGACATCTGCGGTGGCGTTGGCATGGGCGACGATGCGGTATTTGTGCGTGTCGAGAGAAAGCGAAATCTGATAAAGACCGGAGAGAATTAAACCTCCGACACTGACCGGCGTGTTGAAGTAGACGCTATCAAAGATTGTAACGTCCGTAACGTTCGGATCTGTAATATCGACGTTCGGAGAGCCGTTGGTCGTATCGAAAGCTGGCGTAAAGTCCGTGATGAGCTGTTGCGGGGTAATGTCCTGCAGAAAGCCGTTCGAGATGACGCCGGCTTCTGTGGTTGTTCCGACGAACAAACGTCCGGTTTCGTTCAAGTCCTGCCACGCGTGCAGATCACGGGGAACGCCGCCAACGGCAAATGAATAGTATTTCTTCCATCCCCCTATCTTCTGAACCAAACCCTCCTTCCAGCGAATGAAGGATGAGAATGAGTAACCGGCCTGATTCAGCGTCTGCGTTTTTTCGCGATCTATGCCAGGAATCAATCGGACTTCAGCAAAGGGCATGTGCTCTAGCCTCTTTGAGCCGAGGCGAAGTTTTCAGGCTGCGCCGACGTCCACGATGCGGCTGCAAATCTCTGGCGTGCGTCCACCAGATCGGCTGATTTGAATAGAGTCTGATAGGTATTTTCCCACGATTGGGCCATCTTCGGATCATCGGATTGGCTTCCAAAATTGTGCTGGAATCCGGTCATGAACACCATCGACGCAGCCACAAACAGATCCCAGAGGTACAGAGTCAGATACGTTGTGGTGTTGTCGGCTGACAGTGGCGTCGGATTGACCGTTCCGATGACTTCGACATTGTAAGTGTCGTCCGGCGCTGGCCCGACCAAGACGTCGGTCGTCTGTCCCTTGACGTTGTTCTGCGTCAGCATCGCGAACATGGTCGGAATGGATGGGGCTGTTGGGGCTTGTTCGGTCGGCCACAGCATGTCCATGACCTCGGGAGAGACGGGAGTCAGAGGGACGCGTGTGCCGTCTGCGGGCAAGGTGTTGGCCGGTGTGATGGCGTTCAGCTGGCGGACGACGTTGAACTGTCCGATATTGGAAGGCAGCGTAAAACTGCGGCTGTTGGCCGTCAGCGTTCCTGTGTCGCGAATGACCGTCGAGATGAAATCCGCTTCCCGGTAAATCCGATTTTCGGCATACGCTATGCATGTCGGCAGAATCTGGACAAAGTTCGGGTCTGTCTCGTCATACCCTGTCATGTTGGCTAGGGTGGTGACGTAGAGCGCGTAGTCGAAGTTTGGCATGGCTTACCGATGCGCCCCCATTCCGTGATCTGCATCTGGGCTCCGATCCCGATCTGGCATTGGAGCAAGGACACTTCCGCAAAGGTTAGTGAAAAATCCCGGCAATGCGCACCTGAAACGATGCGAGGTTGATGTCGTCAATCTTAGTCCCACTTCGCGCTTGGAATTTTTTCCTAAGGCAAAACTCAAACGGCTCTGGCGAGACCAAGGACTTCTCGCGAGGATGCGCCTTAAGCTTCGGCAATCGGTATCCCGTGATCGAGAATTTGGGCATAATGCCTATTCTTTGGATCAGGCGGGATGAAGGTCTGCATTCCGTCAACCGTGGCAACTAGACCAGTATGGTCCGCGTCCACCCACCTTACCTCAGTTATTTCCATTTACAATCTCGCATCGAATTGAATTGTTTGGGCGCCTATCCAAACTCCTGGATTGCTCCCAACACCTCCGGTGATCGTCAGATCAACATAAACAATCCCACTGTAGACGGCCCGCACACTCAACGCGCTCGGTGTGATGTTTGACCCGGCGACCTGATAGGTCGTACTCGCAAGGGCGGTGGTCACTGTGGGGAGAGTCCGAAACAAAGCAGGTACTGGAATCTTGATCCGCCCGGATGTAGAACCCTGTGTATAACCAAAGCCGTAAGGGTCCGTGACATTATTTTGCAAGTAATAGTAATATCGGCAGCACGCGAGGAAATCGGCATCCGGCGCGGGCGGCTCAAAAATTGCGGGAGCCGTAGTGCCTGCCCCGAAGAATACATTCCCGATATCAAGTGTTGTCGTCTGGGCCTGAGTGCTGTCGGTCCAGAAGAAGATGATCAGGTTGTTCATTGACGAACTAACGGTGCCGCTGAGCGTGATAGTGGTCAACGTGTTGGAGGCCAACGCCGTTGAGCCCGTTGCGGTGATCGTTGTGTTTGATGAAATGAAGAAATTTCCGGGCGTATAGGTCGAAGATGACCAGTTGTTGACGATATTTTTCGTCAGGCTATCGGCTGTTCCGGTCCACTCAACAATCGCATAGCGAAGCGTTGTTGCCGCTGACATTCTGACGCGCGCCGAGAGTGAAACGGCTTTGCCGCGCAGATCATTGACAAACGAGAATTCGAACGGCTGCGCTACCCCGTATCTCTGCGCCGAGGCATTGTCTTGGGTAAACCGCATCATGTACGGCGTACCGTCTTCGACGAGCGTCAATTGACTTGGCGTTATGGGATTGGATTGCGTCAGGGCGTACCACTGATCGAAGCCGGTATAATTGCCGTTCGAGGTCGATGCGAGGCCCGCTTGTGAATATTGCCCCATAGGATTGATGGTTCGAAGCCGGGCGTGCGGCGACGACCCGTTGATCGTCGTGACGCCAGTAAGATTTCCGGAGCCGTCTTCTGATACGGCCGATGGAACGGGCGTGCTTCCGGCTCCACCTCCGCGCACCAAAGCATTGGCTGTGAGCGCCACAGATGATGCCACTGTTCCAGATGCCGTGAACCCGAGGATACCTCCTGAAGTTCCAGATGTAAGACCGGTGCCCCCATTGCTCGGGAGAAGCGTTCCATCAATCGTGATCGTACCTGAGGTCGTAATAGGGCCGCCCGACGTCGTGAGCCCGGTTGTTCCGCCTGAAACATCGACAGATGTTACGGTGCCGGTTCCTTCGACCGCGGTCCACACTGGATCGGCCGCTGGCCCTCCCGAAGATAAGACTTCGCCGGATGCCCCAGGCGCTAAGGCAGACCACGCCGAGGCGCCGCGATAAAGGATCGTTCCCTGCGTACTGCTGATAAAATCGAGAACCGAAGCCAGAGTTTTAAACGTGGGATCGGCTCCGGTGTTTCCGGCCAGAATGCTGCCATCCGCACCAACCGACGTGGCAGTCACGGCGCTGGTGCCTTGGCCGAGGAGAACGCCGTGCGACGCCAGCGTGCCAACGCCGATACCGCCACGCGCGACGGATAACGTTCCGGTCCAACCCAATGTCAGTGATGTGGCCGCCAGCAATGACGCTGCCGGTGTGCCTCCCAACGTCAACGTAACGTTGGTATCATTTGTGCGCGTGAGGGCTTGACCGCTAGCGATATCGCTTGCCGAAAGCTGTGAGACGGTGATTGCCGCGCCGGTCGAGGACTGACGTAGAACCTGACTCGTGCCGCCCGTTGCACTCAAATCGGCATTGGTGCCACCGCGCTCAAGACCTAAGAGTCCGGTCCAACCCGCGGTAATCGACGACGCTGCGAGTAATGCCGTTGTCGAGCTTCCACCGAGCGTCAAGGTTATGTTGGTGTCGTCGGCCGTCGTCAGGGCTTTGCCGAGAACCGCCGCGCCGTCTTGGAACGTCGGATCGGCACTAGTCCCGTTGCTGGTCAGAATTTGACCGCTGGAGCCCGTACCAGTGACATTGACCCCGGATGTCCCGGCTCCCACCAAAACGCCGTGTGCGTCTAACGTTGCTCGTCCTGTGCCGCCTCTTGGAACAGAGAGTTGACCTTTCCATCCGAGAGTCAAAGACGCGGCATTGACAAGCGACGTGCTGGCATCGCCACCGAGAGTCAGGGTGACGTTCGTATCGTCGGTTTTCGTGAGAGCTACACCGCCGCCAAGAATGTCGGCGTTGACGAGACTGCGGAACGTTGGAACGGCGTCGCTACCCGTCGCCGGACCGGCGAACACCTGATTGGCGCTCTGAACGATCAAATCTCCGGTCAGAGTTCCCGACGATGTAACCGGAGAGCCGGAAACAGAGAACAATGATCCCGGAAGTGCGAGCCCGACGCTCGTAACGGAGCCTGCGGTATTCGGAACCCACGTCGGATTCGCATCCGGTCCTTGCGTTGAAAGGACGTAGCCAGCGGTTCCGGGGCCAAGGCTATCCCATTGCAGCGCGCCGCGATAAAGAACGGAGCCCTGAACCTTAGTGATCTGATCGAGATTGCCCTGTAATCCCGACAGGGTGACGACGTTGACGCGCTCGGTCGGACTTCCATTCGTGCTTGCAGTCGGCACCCAATAGCTATTGTCCACTCCGATCGCGACCGGGAGGTTCAAGATAGGTGTGGTTGCCATGCTCAGTCCGATGACGATGTATTTGGCGGATCGACCCCGTTGTTCGGGTCGTTTGGAACGTCCGAAAAATTCTGGGACGCATCATCGACGACAATCTTGATGTCGTCCTGCGTCGTGATGATTTCGAGATCTTGCGTCGCGAGGTAATCCACCTCATCGAGCATGTAGGGTTCTGGCCGTGCGTTCCGTTTCGGAAGCGGATCGGCCGGCAGAGGAATGTTGCGGAATTGATATTGCAGATCGTCGGTGCAGATTTCACAGACGCGAAGCTGCGTGTTGATCGTGTTCAGGCCGTTGATGGCGTATTGGAACTGAAGATCGCGCAAGTTGTAGAGCACTCCGCAACGGTCGCAAATTCCGAACGCCTGCGGGTTTTCTTCGTCAACCCGAGCCCGGCCATGCGGTCTCCGAAGCATTAGGACACCACCACTTGCAGGCTACCGATTTCAAACGCCGCGCCGTTGTAAAGAACGACCGTCAACGGATTGAACAAGGGCGCTGATGCAATGAGATTTCCTTCGGTCTCGGCATCAAAGACGGCCACGTAATCGACGTTCACACTGGCAATCGCACTGTCGGTAAAGCCCACTTCCGAAGTGTTGGCAGCGATGTTTTCAACCGGCATACCAAATGACCCTCCGGCGTTGGGACGCACGCTTGATCCGGTAATGCCGGAAAGAACACTGACGCCCGTTGTCGAAGGATCGCCAAGATACAGATCGAGATAGAAGTCTGCCGGGATCGAACTCCCGCTATAGAGGATTTCCGCCGAGAGATTTTGCACCGGGCCGGTTTCATCGAGGGCGTAGTATTCCGGTCGGGCGTTGAAGATGGGATCGGGATCAGGTGGAAGGATCGTTGCGGTAAGCTGCGGTTGCGGGACGTCAAGGCACGGTCGGCAAACAAGAAGGTTCAAATTGACGAGGCCGACGCCAGCAAATTGATACTGCCAATGCAGCCGGTCGAGATTGTAAAGACACCCGCAACGATCGCATACGCCGAAGGCTTCCGGTTGCCGTGGGTCAACCTCTGCTCTACCGTGCGGGCGCCAAGGCATTTGTCAGCGCCCGTAGTACGTGCCGAGGGCCGGAAAAATGTAGGTTGGGACATCTTCGACATCCTGACGCGAAGCAATCTGCCAGTCTCTCTCGGCATCAGCCTGAAGATCTTTAATAGCGCCGGGACCAAACGTCTTCACGAGTTGATCTGGATAGATCCTTCCGAGACGTGCGGCCAATGCTGATGTGAACGCATCAAACCACCGATATGGAATCTGCGGCTGAACACCGCTTGGAAGTTTGGCATCCTGCACCTGAGAAAGAATGCGCAACTTCACGACGTATGTCGCGCTGTCGTCGGGAACCTGCCAGAGAACCAGCTTAGGCACTATCTCGCGGTCCCACCAGAACGTTGTCGGCTGTGCCTGCGTTTCTTTGTCCGGCAAACTTGCGTATTCGAAAGTGGAAATCGGGTTGAGGATGCGGTCGAATGTTTGACCACCATTGCCAGGATCGACGGTCATGTAGACCGCCATAGGCGAGATCATTCGTGCTGGCAGTTCGTATGTGGACTGCCCTTGAACGAGAGGCACCTCGTAGGTCTCCGCAGTCCAAAGATTGGGCTGCCTGCTCGCCCATGATACCTGCAAGAGGTTTGCTTCGCTAGCCGCGTCCGCCAAATGTTGCTGCGTAATCTCCGAGCGGCGAATGAGACAGCGGCCGAATGCGAGTAGCGCCAGATCGCCAACGCTGGGGGAATAATCGTACGTCGAACTGAAGGTCATGGCCTAGCAGCCCACCAAGCCAGCCTGGATGTAGGTCGTCGTGACGGAAGCAGGCGCGGTTTCGGAGTTGATGAGAACCCGGCTCCCGAACACCGGATCGTTCATCGTCGTGACGAAATCGTCTGTTTTGGTCTTTGCCGTGCCGTCGTCAAACCAAGTCGGCGTGACTTTGTTCGGGTCGTCGTAGGTCCATTGAACGGTGTAGCTGATCGTTCCCGAGACGACGGACGCGACCGAGATATTCACCGGCTGCGCGTGATAGTTCAGCGAGACGAAACCGCTTGAGCCCACACCGTTGGTGCCGACCGTGACGGCATCGTCTGAAGCGCCGGACGCCGTGATCTGAGATACGCTCTGGAAGTGATTGACGGTCGTGGCCGCATCCGTGACAGCGCCTGTCACCGTTTCGACAAGCGGATTTCCACCTGCGTTTGTGCCTGTGATCGTGAAGGTAATCCCCGAGTCATCGCCAGCCGAGGCAATGGAAACTTGTCGTGCCGTTCCAAGGTCAGCAATCTGGGCTATACCATTTGTTCCGACCGTGACGTTGCCCGATGTAGCAGCGGAGACCGTGACGCTGGTGACCTGATGGAACAAGGTCTGCGTTGCGACGACACTGGCGTTGGCGCCGGTTACCGTTTCCGAAGCAAACGAATAGCCGTCCACCCCAAGGCCAGAAACCGTGAACGTGATATCGGAATCGTCGGCCGCCGATGTGATGGTGACCGGCTTGCCATAGATGTAGGCCACACCGCTTGAGGCGGCAGAACCATTGATCGTCAGAGCGCCGGCCGCACCTTTGGACTGTGAAGCACAGATGTTATTGGCGACGGCACCCGCAGACAGAGCACCATTGATCGCAAGAGCGCCAGCGGCCGGAATGGTCTGTGACGTTGAAATCCCATCCGCATCCAAATCTGCCAGAGCGACGGTGACGACGATTGGTTGACCCATAGTCTAGCCCTTCCCGATGCCCGGAAACTTGCGCTTCACCGCGCTGCGAACCTTCGCTTTTTCTTCACTCGATCCGTGTTGACTGACTCTCGCCAAAGCATTCCTGGCGTGATTGGCGTCTTCGATTGGATAGCGTCGGCCCGGAAGCGCGAAGTCGTCTTTCGGGAGCGCGTTGCGCCCCTTAGCTGTCAGCTTTGCCATGTTCGAATCCTGTTGATGGAAGCGCGCTGCTCGGGAAGATCCCTCAACCTCCCGAGCAACCACGCACAACTATCAGCACCCCTTCGCGGCAGAAGACAGCGGAGCCATATCAGCCCCTACTCGTCCGCCGCGTTTACGGCCCGGGCGATCAAGGCGCATTCTTGCCTTGAACCCCTGAACCGGGGGCATCTCGTTGTCTTCCTTCTCTGCTGCTGGATCTTTGAAGGTTTCAGGCCCGTTGAACTTGGGCTTTTCACCTTTCGGAGATCCAAACGGAGAGTAAGGCTTTTTGAGCTTGCGACCCTTCATGGCCTCTACCTCTCGATAGACGCCATGATGTAATCGACCGACAAAGCCTTGGCGGCGGCGGCACCGTTCTGAATGCCCAGCGTGACCGCAATGTCTTCGTCGTCCGGGAAGTTGGTCGTCGTTGAAAGACTGCCAACCTTCACGTCGTTGAAGAACACTTCGAGCACCCCGGCATCTTTCGACCAGTGGTAGCCAACCGTGCAGTAGGTATCGCTCACCATCGTTCCTGCCGCGACCGTCGAAGCCGTCGCATTCTTGACGGCCTTGAAGTTGATCGTGGTCGAGCCATCGGACTTCAGGAAGAACAGTCCGTCCGATGCATCCAACGGTGACGTGTCGGTGATCGCAAGACCAATGACCACATCGGAGTCCGACGCGTCACTGGTCTTGAAGCGGGCCTTGAACCACATCTCCTTCGAAGCGGACCAACGGAAGGTTTCGAGAACCGTTCCGGTGTTGCCGCCCCACTGAAGGAAGGTGTTGTGGTCATCGGTAGCGTCGTTCGTCAGCGTCAGGATACCGTTGGCCGCGCTCGCAAGAGCAACGGTCCCCGTTCCTGAAACCACGAAATCGCCTGGAACGGCTACAGCCGGATCGGTCGCCGCAGAGTACGGCGCGATATACGACGTGAAGTCGTTCCAGTACGTGTAGACCTTTGAAGGGTCGGGAGCCACGAACGAGCCGAGAGCAGTGCTCTCGGCCGCATTCGTAACGCCATTAGGGAGATTGGTGGTTGACATAGGAGCCTCCTTTAAGCGCTCGGGAAGCTGCCCCATGCACATCGCCAATCGTTGTACGTCGGGGTATACCTCTCATAACCTTTCACCAGGAGGTTATCCGTGGTGAAATCCACCTGCATGTCCGTCTCGAAGGCGATGCGCTTCATGGTGAGAAGCGAGTCCTTCGCCGTGTTGGTCAGGACAAACCAGGCGTTCGGGCTGGTGAGGTAATCCCAGATGACCAGTTTCGGACGTTCGCCATCCATATCGCGGATAACGTTGACGTCGTTGTTGGCCGTGCCGGGACGGAGTTCCGACTCCAGGAGCCGCTTCGCCGTTGGCTGCAACGCCACCGGAACCACGAGCTGCTGGCCGCGACCCTTGATCTTCATGCCGCGTTCATCGACCCACGTTGACCGAATGTTGGTGATCGACTGAAGGTAGGACGATTCATTCAACTGCAACGGCGTCGAGAACGTGTTCGCGACCTCTGCTCCATCAACGGGATGAGCCGTCGAAAACAGCGCCTGACCATCACCGCCGATGCCGGGGATCAAGGTCGTGCCGTTGTTGAAGATATCGGCGTGCTGGTATTCCTTGAACTCCTTGAAGGAATTCAGAAGACCGAGCGCCTGCGGCTTGAACTCGGACTTGTAGAGGTTGTCGTCAATCGCCTTGCGGGTGATGGCGTACATCAATCCGACTTCAAAGCTCTCGGCGTTGTAGACATAACGCTCGCCGGCATTGTTGTCGGCAAACGTCTGGCCACCTTCCGTCTTGTACTGGGCGTAACCGAGATAGGCCATCTGCACCTTGCGTTCGACGGCCATCGTCGATTTGCGCTCGGTGAAGATTTTAGAGAACTGGTTCTCGATCCGATCGTATTCACCCTCTACCGCGTAGAGGCCGGGCTTAAGCAGATCCCGGATGCTCGTAAGTGAGACTGGCATTGGGGTTGCTCCTTAAGCTAAACCGGTTTCCTGGTAGATGTTGGCCTGCACGACGACGTAGTTGTAAGCACTCGCCGCGTCTGAGCCGTTGCCGACGCCTTTCCAGATATCGACGATCCGGAATGGCAGCGTCGCCGTCGTGCCGAACGTGTGAATGTCCAGGTAGGCCGTTGACATGCCGTTGTTGGTGTTGCCGGAACCCAGAGCAATGTCGGCGTTGGCACCGACATCAGCTTGCGTGACTGCAACCGCCGTGGTGTTGGAATTGGCCGTTTGAACCAGGAACATCGGCGGCGTCGCCGTGTTGATGGGCTCGATGTAGGCGACGATTTCCGCGTTTGTCGCGACGTCGGCGCCGGGCCAGTAGTTCGGGAAAATGGTCTGCTTGTTGGAGAGCGAGTAGTACTTGCAGCCCCGGAAGATACCGACCATCTGGGAAACCCCAGTGCCTGCATCCCACTGCTTTACGTAGCCGGACGTATCCAGCATGACTGGATCGCCGTAGAAGATTTTCTCGGTGTTGGAATAGAGAATCTTGGCGTTCTTGAAGCCGTACGTCGGTGCGGCACCATCCGCGCCGCCATAGGACAGCAAGCCCTGTGGAGCAAAGGTATTGGCCATTTTAGGTGGTCCGTTGTGTAGCCGGTCTGACCCGTCAGACGGTGGCTGTGGGTTCAGCAGAGAAAACCTTCTCCGCGCTTTGCTTCTTTAGGTCTCCGACCTCGAAGCACTGGCCACAGCCTGCGGCCTACAATCAACGATGCAAAACTCAGTAGCAGTGATTTGCATAAATTTCAAGAGGCATACTGATTGTTGCTGCCTCTTGCTGAATTAGTCGTCGAGCGAAACTTCGTACTTCGGCTTCGGTGCATCATCGACGTGCACCATCTGCGTGCGAACGAACGTGTTCTGTCGCACAGCCGGGCTGTTGCTCGTGCCCGCGCCTTCGAATCCACGTGCGGTCGGCGCAAATCCGAACTGTGCTCGCGATCCATTCACCTGCTCATCGGCTTCGCGCTTTTCTTCCAACCGTGCTTCATGGACAAGCGCCAGCGGGCATTCTTCCAACCGCAATCCTCGAATAACAATATCGCCCTTGGCATCGGCCGGCAGCCAGACGCCCGGATGACGATCGGCCGGAACCGGACGCCAACCGGCGTTGAACATCTTCGCCT
This sequence comes from Lacipirellulaceae bacterium, assembly GCA_035545135.1. Lineage (GTDB taxonomy): Bacteria > Planctomycetota > Planctomycetia > Pirellulales > Lacipirellulaceae > JABDGM01. The sequence goes on from DASZZA010000271.1 coordinate 25,603, forward strand.
GATTGATCATGTCGGGATTGTCCCGGCCATCCATGCCGAGCACGCTGCAGACGTTCCACTGCAGGGCAAAGCCTTCCTCGTGGTACTTCGCGGCGATCGCATCAGGAACCTTGTAGGGATCATTTCCGCTTTGGCGAATGCGGCGGATTTCTTCTCCGTTACGGCCAACGGCGATACCACGCCCTAGTGCTGAACCCGGCGCGGGTGCGGTCGTTTCACGGCCAACGGACTGCTGACGAGATTTGGTTGCGACTGTCATTTGATCTTTGTCCCTCAGTGATTCACATATTTCCCATCTTTTTCAGCTTTCGCGAGCCATGTCGCGTACTGAACCGGGGTCATGCCGAGAGCTTCGGCGGTTTCCACCTGCTCCCGCGACAAGCGGCGCTGTGCCGGTTTCAACGATGAACCTGGAACTGTGTCCCGAGATGGGGGAGCGGAGAAACTGGCGCGGCGCTCGGAGCGTTCCGGCTTACGGGTTTCGACTTCACCCTCATCATCATCCGGCGTGCGATAGCCCATCTTTTCCTCGATGTACTGGAAGTACTCCGGCGTATCGGCTGCGAAGCCTTTGCGCTTGGCCTCCTTGTCCGCAAGCAACACCTTGGCGTTCAGAAGATCATCGGTGACGCATTCGGGATGCGATCTGAGCCACTGCTGAGACTTGGGCGACAATCCCTGGATCGAGGCCTCGAACGGATCAGCCGGAGCCTTTGGCGCTTCGCGGCGCTGCTTTTCCTGCTGTGCCCGCAGTTCGATCTCTCGTTTCTTGCGCTCGCTGTTTTCCAGCGTGACGCCGATGCGGGCGTTCTCGATCTGAAGGTCGGACTCGCGGTCGGTGTCCCCCAACTCGCGGGCGATTTTCAGTTCCCGCTTGATGGCATCCGACCGGGACTTGGCATTGGCAATGTCGGTGTTCACCAGATCATACTGCGACTGCATCGCATGGCTGGCGGCCTGAGACGCAGTGCTGAGAGCTTCGTCCGCCTCTCGCGCCTTCAACTGATAGGCGGCCTTGGTGCGGGCGTTTTCTTCCTTGAGGGCGTCAAGCTGTTTCTGAAGCGCAACGATGGCGTCATCAGGCTCCGCTTCGACGTCTTCCTTCGGAGCCTTTTTCGGCTCTACGACTTCTTCCTCGTCGTTGCCTTTGGCTTTCTTTTCCGTCTCCGGATCAAGCGTCAGGTCGAGCTGTCTCGGGTCGATCTCTACGACCAACCCGTCGTCTTCGGTCTTTGCCATGAGGGATTGTCCTTAGATCACCAAATCAGGGTGAGAAATCTTCGCCTTCACCAGAACATCCGCGAGGCGGCGGCACTCGACGCCATTGATCGAAACCTTCTCCGTGTCGGAGGGCTTGTATTCCACCCAATCCCCAACACTGACCTTGAAGCCGTGGAACTTGTTGGCGTCATCGTCTTCGAACGCGCCGGGACCGACCTTCAGGACCAGACCGACGACACCCTGATAGATGTCTTCCTTCTTGATCTTGTCGCTGAGGATGATGCCTCCGGCTGTTTTCTCGGGGCGCTGGTAGATGCCGACAAGAACCTTGCAGGGCGCCAGATCGTAGCCCGACAGATCGCCAATCTGGTCGAGGATGACCTGCTTCGGGTCTTTCTCGTGATGCATTTTTAGTGATGTGATAACCGACATGAGGGATGCTCTCTATTTGCCTTTGCGAAGATCAGTTTCGACGCTTTCACAAAAATCGCGGGCCTTCTTCAGCCCGCGCATAAGCCCAACAAGCTCTCGGTATTCTTCGAGGGTCGATGCGGAACCGTTGACAAGAGAGTTCCCGGTTCGCGTTTCTTCCTCGATCAAACGCGCCACCAGCATATTGAGGCTTCGCGTATCGAACGTCTGGACTGTCATTTCTTGCCGAGCTTCTGCAACCGCCCCAAGCCAGAGCCCGAACCGGCAGTCATCACCCGACCACCGGTCTTGCGCATCATCGGTGGACCGCCCATCGGAGGGCCGGGAGGCATTGGCGGCGGTGGTCCAGCCATCGGCGGTGCTGGCGGCGGCAGGGGCATAGGTGCGGGAGGCGGTGCATCAGGCTTGCTGCCGCCTGCGATGATGACGTTGACGACCGTCCCCTTTTTGCCAGCGCGATCGAGTCTGGGCTTGGCTTTGCCGCCATCGACGCCAGGCATGTCCGGTTCATCCGAGCCGCTGCCCATCACGGGAAGTGCGTCATCGTCCGAAATATCATCCGGAACGCGGCCTCCGGAAGCGTAGCATTTCACGTCATGAGAGGCTTTGTTGCCGACACGAATCTTCATGGGCCAAATCCTTGTGGTTGCATCGGAGGTCTACGCATAGGCGGGGGTGCAAAACTCATCGGTGGCCGTCCTAAGCCTCCAAGCCCCATCGGAACGGCCATCGGCGGTCGCTGTGGAGGCATGCCAGGCGGTGCGCCGGGCTGTTGCGGGGGTTTCAACGACATCAGAGGCGACAGCTGTTTGATCTGCTCATCCACGATGCCGTCGCTGGTTGGATGCACGGCGAGAGAGCTGGCGAGTTTCAGAACCTCGATGTTCTGCTTCGCCTCGCGGTCCTTGGCCCGGTTCTGGGAGTCCGACATAACCTTGATGGCGTTGATCTTGTTGGACTGCTGTTTGACGTCGATTTCTTTCATCTTGATCATGGCTTCGGGCGACGGACCGGTCGGTGCGGCCTGGGGCACAGCCATCAGCTCGGTTGGGTTATCGACGTCCAGCATTTCAAGGACGTAGGAGAGAACGGCCTGCTTGTTGAACATGTCCGGCGCGGCCATCGCCAACTGCTGCACGGCCTGGGCTTTCATCACCCGGTGCATGTGTGACGGAACGTTCGGGTCGGCTTTCGGAACGATGTCGCAGCGATCAAGAGCCGCCATGAACAGCGTCACGTCTTTGGCGAGTGCAGGGCGTTTGTTGCCGCGCCACAAGGCTTCCGGGTCTTCGCGGAACAACTCGCACAAGAGCTTGAATTCTTCCGCCTGCGCCGCGTGCAGGGCTTTGTGGACGGCACCTTCGATCTTGGTCGCCTGCTCGATCAGAGCCAGGGTGGTTCCAACTGGCGCATCCTGTTTGCCTTCACCGACCGGGGTATCGGCCGTGCCGCCAACTCTCTGAGCGACATCGCGAAGCTGGGCAATCAGCGCCATGTGGCCCGGACCAGCCTCGTGGTAAGGCATGTTCATGACGACATCGCGGATGGGCTTGCCGCCCGTCTCTACGGCCTGTCCACCGCCCGGAGGAATCCGGAACTCGTTGGTCATCTGCCGCGCGTCTTGCTTGGCAAACAAGAACCCCGGGAAGTTCCCGAACATCCCCGCATCGATCGCTTCCCGCTCAAGGGCGGTCAGTGCGTTCGTAAGATTGCCCAGAATGTGTAGAAGGCCAATGCCATAGAAACCAAGCCCCGTAGCATAAGGAAACGCAACGAAGGGGATCTTGGCTTGGTAGTCTTCATCGTTCTCGGCCCAATTGCGGCGGATTTCGAGTATCTGGCGCGAGTCTTTCTCGATGGTCACGCGATAGGGCAACGGCAGTCCCGTCTTCTTGCCCTTATCGGTATGCTCGAAACCTTCGAGATCAAGTTCGCAGTAGCACTCATAAACCGTGTAGGCCTGATCCTGAGGCCGTTCGGACTTGGCTTGCAGGCCTTGAACGCGGGCGATCTTCTGCTGCACCACGTTGGGGTCTGGGATCGGGTCGGAGATCAAGTCAATGTCACGGTAGACGCCCAAGATCTGCATGCGCTTCATGGTTGAGCGCTTCATGGAGATCTGGTGCGTAATTCTCTGAGCTGATTTCAGGTCGGTAATCGCGTCCGAGACAATCAGGTCGGCCGCGTCAACGGTTTCGGATACCGGACGACGCTTGATCGGATCGCGGTAAACCTTCTTGAAGGCCAGACCGGAAAAACCGGTCCAGAAGTACATGCGCCGTGAGTCTGGATAATACTCCGTCGCCGTCGTGGTGAGATAGAAGTTCAGGTCTTTTTCGAGCTTGTTCGCCAACAGATCGGACTGAACATTCTCGTCACCGTAATCGACCGCTTTGACCGGGCCAGAGGCGGGGAGCATTTCGCCCTGAGCATTGGCTTGAAAGCGGAGAACGGCTTCGAGCATCACCGGATCGCGAACGACGGACATGCCTTCGAGCGGGGCGGAACTTGCACCTACGCCGGATTTGGGGTCTTCGAGTTTGATCCCCAGCATGTCGATGCCGCGCGACCGGGCGTTCAACCATTCGGCACGGCTTTTGTCGTCGGCTTCAATCCCTTCCAGAAGGTCTTCGGCAATCGTTCCGAGCAGCGTCCAGTCCAGAGCATTGGCAAGGTTGGCGTCATGCTCGGATGTGTCAACGTCTGGATCGGTCTCAGGGCTGAAGTCCACAACCACCGAGCCGTCTTCCATCGGGATGGAAATCGCTCCGGTTTCATCGGGGACAGGCGGCAAAGCGAGGGGATCGTCCATCACGACATTCACGGCCGTATCCGGAGCAGACGCAGTTTTCCTGCCTCTCGCCTTCTTGGGAGAGTTGGACGATCTGGATTTTGCCATGAGTTAGTTTGCCTTGAGCACTGTTATGGTCGCCATAAGGCGCGTCAGCTCGTTGATGCGCCTAACCGCTTCCTGAATTTCTCTGGAGCGGTCGAGAACGCCAAAAGGCTCGCCAATATCCTGCCCGTGCTCCGCAAGCCGCATCTTCAGACTTTCCGCCCAATAAGCTGCCAGAGTTGCAATCTCGCGCTCTTGGAGGTGGGAGAACATCAATTCACCTGCTCTGCCGGCGCAGCACCGTTCGCTTCTGCATCGGCCTGAGCTTTTGCCCGTGCCGCTTCCGCCATGTTCACAAGCTCATCCGTATAGGAATAAAGCCGGGCAACGTGCGAGCGCAGGGCTTCAACCGGGAACTGCTGCGGAGGGTTCACGATCAGAGTGTGAAGTTCTCTGGCTCCGCGTTCAAGCAGAGCGAGAAGAACTTCGACGTTCGAAGTCGGCAATGCAGCTTTTGCTTCAGACATTTTATGGTTTTCCTTGGAGGGATTTATCGGAAACGCATACCGAAAAGGACATTCAGCCCACAGTTCCGGGATAAAGCGGATTAGGCTTGCCGCTCTTGTGGCGTCCAAGCTCACGCTCGATCATGGCTCGCTCGTCTCTGCGAACCGCCAGACCTAATTCCCGAATGTGCGTCAGGGCTTGTGTGGATGAATCGACAAGATCGTCCGTTGCTCCCTTGGGGAACGAGGCGAACTCATCAACGAGCATCTGCCCCCACTCGCGGTAGCTTCCGTCTGAGTACGCCGGCAGAAATATCTGACCGTCCGCGAACATCGGAACAACTGCGTGGCAGCGCGTGACCTTGTCCAAGCCCTTGGGGTCTACAAGCTGGACCGTCCAACCTTGACCTGAATGCAGCCGGCGGATTTCCTGAGCGACCGAGAGTCCCGAGGCCTTACTTTCAACCAGGAGCTTATGAACCCGGAACCGTTTACAGGAGTGCGCCACCCATTCTACCAAACCCCACTTTGGCTGGCAGCGCTTGGTGTATTGCGCCTCTGTCTCGCCGGCTAAACGATCCTGATGCGGGCCGTGAAGTTCCAATCTTTTGCGCCAAGCATTGAGGCAGATGATCCTGGAATGACCTTTCTCATCGTACCAGACGCCCCAAACTGTGAAGCCTGACGGGTCATTTTCTTGCTTTGCGGTGTAAGCCGGATCAAGTGAGGCGACGACATACTGACACGCCGGTATTTTTCCGTCGTCGGTAACGTAGTCTTGCCAGTATTCTCGTTTGACGATCGCGCCCCCGCGAATTTCAGGGCGCTGCTGCCACTGTCCCGCCCACTCGTAAGGATTGCGCTTGAATGGCGCCAATTCCGTTTTGCCGAAGCGTTCGGGCCAGAGAAGTTCACCGTCTTTTTGGCGCGGATCCGTCCAGCCGAGAACCGTGGTGCAGCGCCGATCGGATTCAAACTCGGCCGGCAGCCACAAATGAACGTGTTCGCCGTCCTCTAAAAGATGCTCACTCAAATCCTGATGGTTAAGCCGCTGCATGATCACGACTTCCGCAGTGTGCTTCGGGTCCGTCATGCGGGATTTGAGAACGCCGTCGTACTTTCGAATGACGCCTTCGCGCTTGACTTCGCTTTCCGCCTCGTCGGCTTTATGCGGGTCGTCGATGATCTTGATATCACCACCGCGGCCCGTAACGGTTCCGTCGAACGAGGCTGAAATACGTGTCCCACCAGCCGTCGTGTCAAACTTGGACTTGGCTTCTTGGTCGCCGGTAAGCTGAACGCGTTTACCCCACCGCTCCTGATACCAGGAAGACAGAACCAGACGACGCATCAGAATGGCGCTGTCTAGCGCTAGCGTGTCGCCGTAGGACAAGCAGAGGAACTTAGTCTGCGGCCCGATGAGCGGATTGCCCTCGATACGTTGTTTAGCCCAAATCCAAGCTGGCCACGATATGGAAGCCAAGAGAGTTTTCGAGTGTCGGGGCGGGATATTGATTAGGAGCTTGCGGATTTCGCCGCGCGAAACGGCTTCAAGATGTTCTGCGATCGCGTCTAGATGCCAACCATGAACGTAAGGCGCCGGATCAAAAACAGGCCACGCGGCCTTGTGAAACTCAATTAGGCTTGCTTCTAGCCGCTCCGCTTCCTCTAGCGCTTTGAGTCGTTCCACCATGCAGGCCAAGCGCTTCAGTCTCGCGCCGGATTCGCTCTCTGAGTTCATAGGCTGTAAGATTGTCGAATTCCCCCGGAGTGCCGACCTCCTTGCGATCGACGAACATTTTCAGTTCCTTGCCGAGAAGTTCCAAAGACCGGTTGGCCACGCTGCCGTCGTAGCGGTACTCTCCGGTTGGAGCACCTTCGCTGTTCTTCACGGCTTCGTGCTGCATGGCCCGTTCCACGTTTTCAACGAGGCGAGAGATCACCCATTCCTTGGTGACGATGGCACGCTCCACAACCTTGTCCTGCAATTCGTCGATCCTTGCCCTTATGTTGCCCTCTGCGAGCAACCGGCTGGCCTTCTCGGTGATCGTCTTTGCAGAAGCCTTGGTGTTGTATGAACGCCTATAAGCTTCGCTGGCATTTCCTGTTTCAAGATACGCGATGACGAACGCTTCCTGCTTGGGTGTGAGTTTCTCAGCCATGATGCTTCACTGGCTTGCCGCAAGTGTTGCAAATTCCGAAATCATTTTGATTTGTCTCGTTAAAATGGCGAAACTGATCGGCAACACCTGATAGCAACAGGTCGAGCTTCGCCTCAATCCGCGCCAGATGTGCATCTGTGGCTATCGCTTCCGTGTCGAGTCTTTCGGGACGCCAGTCTTTCATGTGGGCCATGATGACGGTCTCCTAGAATCCAAACGGCCCGGATTTCTCCAGGCCGCTGTAACGTCTCAGGACTGCGTGACTTTAGATGCTCCCCGGCTCTGCTGGATCAATGCGCCTTTCAAGGCTCTCGATCTCAGAGAGGGCGTCCAAGGCGATCGCTCCCGAACCAGGGCCTTCTGGAGAATCCAGATAAACCGCTAGCACTTCAAGTTCCGCCTTGACGATGTCGATTGAGTCCATGAGTGCCATCCCCTCAGTTAGCGAAGGTACGCAAAACAAGGCGTTGGATCGGGATGGTGATCCGAGTGCAGAAGGCTTCCCAACGCCCACCTGCCGCAACCTGAAGCCGCTGTGAAATCAGAGATTTGTGGGCTTGTTGAACGGAATTGGCGAGGCTGGAAACGCAAAAACGCCCGAGAGCTTTTTCAGCTTCCGGGCGGAATGGTGACACAGATTATGAGGGTGTATGGCACTTTATGAGAGATTTGTCTAGGGCGGCTGCATCGAATTCAGGCCCAAAGCAACAGCAAAATGCGCGACAATTCGTCACACATTATCGCTTAGGCTGCCTCTTGGTAGCAAAATCGGGCCCCGATATGCGCATCGATCGCCCTCCGAACTTGTTCTTCCAACTCCAAGTCGAAGTATCCCATTGCCATGCGCAATTTGTCCCCGTCTTTTCAAACCAATGACGTTCCACAATGGCGATTGCTTCCTCGACGCTCAAGCGAAACCACTCACTTTCGCCCCTGATCTTTTTCCCGTCCAATGGCTGGAACCGAAGGTGAGTCAACGCACGATGACATGCCGATTCAACTGAATACGCCAGGTCGTGTCTCTGGCTACAAGCCACCGCCCATCGCCCAATGCCTGCTGGCGTGTGGACTTCCTTTACCCGGTCATTGCCCCATGCCGATGCACCTATTTTGCAGTAACCGGCGTCATCAGAGACAATATAAACGGATGAACTCATCGGCGCTTCCTCCGTGCTTCCAATGCGGATGCTAACAGTTCTCGTATGACCGCCGTCCGATCCGGCTGGCCGAAACGCTCGCCCACGATTTCCTCGATCTGATCCAGCATTTCATGCGGCAAGCGGATAGCGATCTGCTTCATGGCTTCGTTCAGCATTGGCGGCCGTCCCGGCGATGGTTTCTGGACCTTTTTCATCCCTCTTGTATATCGTATCCCATCGTATCCCATCAAATCACGAAAATGTGAAATGGACAGACTTCCGATTTGATGTCCGGTCTATTGTATTTCGTATCCCAACGGTATATACTTAAGGAAGTTGAGCAGGCCCCATCGCCAATACGCAGAAGGAGAAATCACCATGCAGAAGATTCTCAATGCCCTTCCGATGATCGCTGCTGCATTCGGCTTTGGCCTGATCTTCGGACTGGTTTTCGGGCTCCCGCCCGTCCCGATCGCACTCGGTGCGGTTGGTGCTGAGGTTGGAATGAGGGCTTTGACCTAAAGGTCGAAAGCCGGGAGGGTCAAGCTCCCGGCTCTGCCGTTCATGACGGCACTGATGAGACCATACCGGGATGCCTTTGGAGGCGCCCGATCTGTCTAAAGGAGACGATCAAATGACTTATACGCAGAAGGATATCGCTCAACTTCTCGACCGCGCCGCAGCCCGTGCCCATCAAGCCGGCCGCACGCCAGCGACGCGGAAACAAATCTGGTATCTCGCCGGCCTGATGGTTCCGGAGGTCGAGCGTCACGGCGTCGAGTCCGAACCCGCGCTTCACGATAGCAACTTCGTGCTGTGCGTTAAAAAGGCATCGAGCCAGATCGATATCCACAAAATCTGATGTCATTTGCGAAACCTAGCCCCGGCGAGCCGGGGCGACGGTCGGTGAGGGGTAGTGCCCCACCCTGATGAGCAGCTATAATCCAACCGGGCCGTCTTACAGAGACGCCCTCTCAGTCTAAAGGAGACGACAATGTTTTTGGCTCAATACGATAAATCTGGCGTCCAGATTAAAAACCACAAGAGCGGGCGCGTACTTGTGTCAG
>DASZZA010000272.1:0-6468 GCA_035545135.1 Lacipirellulaceae bacterium
CTAACAGAAGCGAAACAGACAAAGGGATAAGCCACGATAACAAGGTGTCAGGAACTCGTATACTTGTGAAGCCAAGGAACGTTCGGCACGAATCGGGTCCCTGACGACATTTTGGGTGAAGCTGACGAAGGGTTGAGCAAATGGATTTGAATACATTGTGGTTTGTATTGCTGGGCGTCCTGCTGGCTGGCTACGCGATTCTAGACGGCTTCGATCTGGGTGTCGGCATGCTCCAACCCGTTGCGAAAACCGACGAGGAGCGGCGGATTGTGCTCAATTCGATCGGCCCCATTTGGGACGGCAATGAGGTTTGGCTCGTGACTTTCGGCGGTGCTATGTTCGCGGCGTTTCCGGATTCGTACGCGACGGTCTTTTCGGGGTTTTATATCGCGTTCATGTTGGTGCTGCTGGCGCTGATTCTTCGCGCGGTTTCGATCGAGTTTCGCGGCAAGATTCAGTCGCGCGCCTGGCGAGGATTTTGGGACTATGGCTTCTGCGTGTCGAGCCTGTTGGCGTCGCTGTTGTTCGGCGTAGCGGTCGGCGATGCGATGATCGGCATACCGCTTGATGGCAAAGGCTGGTTCGTGGGCCGGTTCGTCGATCAGCTTGGGATGTATCCGCTGGCGGTGGGATTGATGACCGTGGCCATGTTCACGATGCACGGCGCCATTTACTTGTATCTGAAGACCGAAGGCGAGCTGCAAGAGCGGTTGCACGAGTGGATGTGGCGCGGCTTTGGCTTCTTTATGGTGATGTACATTCTTGTAACAATCATGACACTGGTGCTCATTCCGCGGGCCACTCAAAACTTTGCCGATCATCCGTGGGCGTGGGGTCTTGTTGTGCTGAATATACTGGCGATTGCCAACATCCCTCGGGCAATTTCGCAGCACCGACCGGGCTACGCGTTTGTATCATCGAGCGCCACAATTGCGGCGCTTGTCTGCCTCTTCGGGATGGCGCTCTATCCGAACCTCGTTACTTCTCGGCCGGACATGGCTAACAGTCTGACAATCTATAACGCCGCGTCGTCGCACAAGACGCTCACCATCATGTCGATCTTCGCCCTCATCGGCATGCCGTTCGTCGTTACCTACACAGGCATTGTCTATTGGACGTTTCGCGGCAAGGTACGGCTCGAAGAGCACAGCTACTAACAGGCGCTCTCCCGACCTCGTTCCTCGTACGCCGTCTGTGCTTAAATGGCACATAACTGTGCTGATCGGGCTGTGCGTCGCGATCGTTTTCAGGCGACGCGGCGGTCGAAGGAAACAGCGCATAAGAATGATCAGCTGGAATACTGCCTTTTTCTGCTAATTCCGCCGCTATCACACCGCTGCAAAGCCTCGTTACGGTTGCGGCAATTCGTGGCATTCGGTTTGCGTCACTCACCCATATGCCTAACGCGGACGTCACGTCACCTTAGTTTGCATGGAGGCAATCATGCTCGTCCTATCCCGCAGCAGTAAGCAGAAAATTGTATTTCCGACTCTTGGGGTCACAGTTGAAATCCTGCAGATCTCGGGCAACAGAGTTCAAGTCGGCATCAAAGCGCCGCGAGATATTCCAGTTCATCGGAGCGAAGTAGCCGACCGCATCGATCGTGAGTACTTTCGTTATGAACGTCCAAGATGAGCTCGAAGATTATCGAATTGCATTGCATTCCGAAGTGTGCAGCCGATGCATTGAGCGGCGACCTGGGGCGCCGCCGTGCGCTCCGCTGGGAAAAGGTTGCGGCATCGAGCGGCACCTTCCGGCGCTCGTCGAGCTTTGCCGTACGACCGACAGCGCGCTGATCGATCCGTATGTCGAAAAGCTACACGAGACGATCTGCATCGATTGCGAGTATAAGGACGAGCCGGAGTGTCCATGCCCGCTCGACTACTTGCTCAATCTCGCCATCGAAACGGTCGAGAGTGTCCAGCGTCGCAAGGCAAACCGCAGCCAGGGGGACAAATCGCGTAACGCGCGAAGCCCACGAGGATGAGTCTGAGCTGAAACTTGTACGGTTTCTCTTTGGCGACGTTCCCGGCCGCTTTGAGAATTCGATTTCTGCACGTTTCATGGTCGCGTAATCTGTGATTCGGGGATCTCACGCGAACCGTTCGGGTGCAAGCAACGGCAAGTCGACCACGTACTCGTACCTTTTGTTCCAGTTTTAGCGGAGGGCACGGGACTCGAACCCGCAACCGGTTTCCCGGCACCACATTTCCAGTGTGGCCGCTGGCCAATTCGCTTACCCTCCGAGGCAATTACTAAGCCTTTATCGTATCGGTGTTTGCGTCGGCTTCCAAGATGGTTGCTTTTGGGTGATTATCACCAGTGTTACCCGTAGTGTTACCTATCTTGGCGCGTAGCCGCTCGCCCAAGTCGTCGGCGTTTTGGCACACGTAATAGTGCGCCGTCGTGCTAAGCAGATTACTTTTGTAATGGTCGAATATGGTTGGACCGCGATGCGTTCCGAAATCCCGCGAGCGTAGCTCACCGGCTATTGGGTACGTATTTTGAGGATTTGCTGTAATGCTGATGTGCCGGGCCAGTATCTTCAAGTCTGCCGGCATAACGCGCATTGCCCACCGCGTACAGAATGCCCGCCGCAGGCCGTGTGCGCTCGAGTACTTGCCTTCGGCCTTGTTGGTGATTCCTTTTGCCGCCCTGCCGATGCTGCTCGTATAGCGGCTTGAGCCGGCGCGACGGGGCGGCTTACGGAAACAATATCGCGCCGGTTGGTCGCTGCCAAATGCGTGAAACTGCTGTGCTGGGCAGTTGCTTTTCTTGAATTGGCCCGCCGATGGCTCGTTGTCATCGAAACAGAGAAACGCCGCTGGGCCGGCGTCATAAGCTGTTTGGGAGGAAGTGCTTGCGCGCCGCGACGACTGTCTGAGCTGGAGATTCGCGAGCCGAGAATACGGCAAAACCACGTTTTTCGATACCAAATTGCGGCACCGAGCGCCTAACCTAGTAGCGGACCGTATCGACAGGGCCGGTCCAGTTCTTGATGGAGTGCGCGGTGGACGTTGGTGGGAACTATTCGCGATCCGATGCGGAGCGGCGCGACGCGTTCGCGCGGCTCTTTGCGCAGCACGATCGTTGGCTGTTCGCTTATCTCGTTTCGCTCCTTGGCAACTCGGCACACGCGGAAGAAGTCTTTCAAGAAGTCTGCGTCGTGCTGTGGCGGGAGTATGAAACGTTTCAGTTGGGCACCGATTTTGTGAAGTGGGTGAGCGTGATCGCTCACAATCAGGTGCATCGTTTTCGGCGTCAACATCGGCGCGCCGGTCCGCAGTTGAGTGAGGCGGCGGTCGATTTATTGGCGCAAGATGCCGTGGAGCGGGCCGGTTTATTGGAGTCGCGCCGTGAAGCGTTGGGGCGCTGCATGGAAAAGCTGTCGCCAAAAGACCGGCAGCTCGTGCAAGAGTGCTACAGCGACTCGCGCGTCACATTTAAAGCGGTCGCTGCAGATTTAGGGCGACCTGTGAACACAGTATATAAGGCGCTGAATCGCATCCGCAAAGCGCTCTACGACTGTATCGAACGTACGCTGAGCATGGAGAGCGCGCGATGACGGGCACGTTTCGAAACGACGAGCTGGTGCGCCTGGTCGGGGCAATGTGTGACGGTACGATCTCGGCAAGCGACGCCGAGCAGCTCGATTCGCTGATCACGAGCGACCATGAAGCACGCCAGTTTTATAACAACTACATGTTTCTGCATGCGGAGCTTTATTCGCAGCACGCGTCGTTGGAAGCCGTGGAGAAAGATTTCGGATCGCGGATTTCGGATTACGGATTGACGATTGCAGATTCGGCGGCATTCAATTTGAAATCCGAAATTCGAAATCCAAAATGGACGCGATGGTTCGCGATGGCGGCGGCGTTCATCGGCGTGGCGGCGGTTAGTAGTTGGCTTACGTATTCGCTGACGAGTCGCACGGCGATACGTGGGGCCGAGATTGCGAAAGCGAATGGGAATCGATCGGGCAACTATGTCGCGCGCATTACCGCGACCCGCAATTCGTTGTGGGCAGGGGACGACAAGTCGCTTGGATTCGGTTCGCGGCTTACTTCCGGGGAGCGATTGGAGCTTGCGACCGGGCTGGTGGAAATCACGTTCGACGACGGTGCGGTCGTGGTGCTTGAGGGCCCGGCAACGTTTGACGTCGATTCACCGGGTCGCGCGGCGTTGCATGAAGGGCGGCTAGCCGCGACGGTGCCGAAAGGCGCGCGTGGTTTTCAGGTGACGACGGCACGGATGAATGTGGTCGATTTGGGGACGGAATTCGGCGTGATGGCCGAGAAGGAGGGCACTGCGGAGGTGCACGTGTTCAAAGGCCTCGTGAAAGCACAATTGCTGGACGAGCACGGGCACCAATTGCGAACGATGGAGCTCAATACGGCCCAGGCGGCGCGGATTGAGCCGACGTCGTCGTTTGTGGCTCGCATTCCGGCGCGGGATGACGAGTTTGTCCGCACACTCTCGGTGGCGGCGGGGCCGCACGACGGCCTTTTGGCGTACGACGGTTTCAATTATCCGGCCGGCCCGCTTGATGAGCAAAACGGCGGGTTCGGCTGGGCCGGTCCGTGGTTTAGCGTCGAAGCAGACAGCAAGGCCACTTCCAGCTCGAATGGCGTGAAGACCGGAAACCTCGACTACGAGGGGCTGACGCCCGTAGGAAACCACGCGGTGCAAACGGCTCAACAGAACCGCATACGTCGGTCGCTGGGCACCTCGCTCGGCGGAGTCTTCGATGCGGCGGGACTGGTGGAGAATCAGGACGGCGTGCGGCTAATTGGCCGGGACGGGGCCAGTATTTACATGAGCTTTTTGCAGCGGGTAAGTAAGATAAATGATGTATTCTACGGGTTTGAGCTGAACCGCGGGGACGGCAACGGCAATCGCGTACTTTGCATCGGCAGCGGGGTTGACGGTACCGGATACGGGGTAACGTCGAATTTCAACGTGTACGGCCAGCGGAATTTTCCTTCGCTGGGCAAAGAGAATACGGACGTCAACTTTTTCGTGGTCAAGATCGAGTTCGGCGCGGGAAATCGCGATCGGGTGGAGGTGTATCGCAATCCGGCTTCGTTGGTGGATGAGAGCGCGTGCAAGCCGGATGCCGAGTTGGTCGGCAACTTTGCGTTTGATCGGATAAGCCTCGGCAATTTCCACGGCACGAAGATTCACGAGATCGACGAGATACGTATGGGCACAACGTTTCGGGCGGTCACCGGTCGCCGGGGCAGGGGACCGGACCGTTTGGCGCCGCAGGTAGCGTGGAGCAAGGAAAAGGGGGCACGGAACTCGGAGTTGAGAAGGCGACATTTTACTCGTTTTGATTTGTGATCGGGTTTTCACACTTGATGGAGGATCGCTCATGAGTTTACTCCCAAAGTTGGACAGATGGATGATGTGTGTGCTGGTACTGGCGTGGGTGGCGAGCCGTTCTGCGCTGGGCGCGACATTTTTCGACAGCACAGGAGAAAATTTTGACGGCAATGCGCATATGGATATCTCGTCGGTGGATGTTAGCGACGACGGAACGAACATTACGTTCAAGATTACGCTAAGCGGTAGTCTTGCATCGCCCAATGATTGGGGAAAATACGTGATCGGAATCAGCACGTCGAATGCAACGGGCGATTTTGGCAGCCCGGTGGGGAACCCCTGGGGGCGCAACATCGCGATGGCCGACGGCACCGACGCCTGGATTGGAAGCTGGGCGGATGGCGGCGGCGGATTTCAGCCGTGGACATATTCGGGCGGTTCGTGGACGCAAAATGGATCGGGTGTCCCCGTGCTGAGCGGCAATATGACGACGATTACGACCAGCCTGGCATCGCTCGGACTGAGCCAAGGCCAGACGTTCGAATTCGATGTCTATACGACCGGCGGCGGCAATGGCGACAGCGCCAACGATGCGGCAGCCAATCCGAGTCAAACCATCACGAATTGGCCCGGTCCGTACACAACGCCGGCGGGCGGCGGGTTGTCGTACACGACGGTGCCGGAGCCAATGAGTTGCGCATTGGCGGGACTCGCGGTGATGGGATTGATTGGTTTTGGTCGACGGCGGAAATAGCAGCGCGCGGCAGCGGTCCGGCCGCCGATTTGGCGATGGTCACACAGCATTTAGCCCCCGGTCAATGACCGGGGGCTAAATGGTAACCGGCCGTTGTGTTTCAACGATGTTGGTTCACGAAAGGGCGGAGGAATGAAGCGGTGCACATCGGTTCCACGTCGCGGAGCTTTCACGCTCGTGGAGCTATTGGTCGTGATCGCGATCATCGGGATCTTGGTGGCGCTGCTGTTGCCGGCGATTCAAGCGGCGCGCGAGGCAGCGCGACGGACATCGTGCTCGAACAACATCAAAAACATCGGGCTCGCCTGTGCCAACTTTTATGACACCAGCAAGCACTTTCCGACGAGTGTCGGCCAGTGGGATGAAAGTTGGGAATGGCAAAAACAAGG
>DASZZA010000273.1:0-3463 GCA_035545135.1 Lacipirellulaceae bacterium
CCCGGCGTGATCGATGTAATATTGTCGACAAACCGCTGCGTCGCCACTTCGATCAACTTCGCCGACATATCGCGTCCGACCGAAACCAGGTGAGTGCCGTCAGTCGAAAATGCAGTCCCCAAAACCCAGTCATCGTGCGACTGCTGATACAGAACTTGCGCGCCCGTGCCCGCATCGATCGCGCGCACTGATTTGTCCGTGCAACCGAACGCCACACGCTTTCCATCGGGCGACCACGATGCACCGAACACCGAGTCGTTCGTCACTGGAACCGAAAGCAGTAGCTTGTGACCGGCAACGTCCCAAATCTGTACCTCGCCGGACCGGGCCGGCCGGCCGCCGGTCACCGCGAGCTTCGTTCCATCGGGCGAAAAGCGAACCGACTCGATTCGCTCGGCCATCCCTACCAATCGCGCCACGAGCCCGTTGCCATCCGCCTTGTGTAAAAGAACCTCGTGATATCCGGCGACTGCGAGCAGCTCGCCGTTGGGAGACCAGTCGAGCGACGTTATCACCGGCGGTCCGCTGTAAACGGGCGGATGCTGGGAATCGATAGGCGGCGAGTTATCCGGCGGTGTGTCATCCCTGGCACCTTCCGCAACCCACTGCCGAATGAGCGCGATCTCACTTGCCGCAAGCGCCGGCTTACCTTTCGGCATTTCCGCTTCGCCGTCTTTATCGGGCGCGATTTGGTCCAGCAGATAACTCTCGTCCGGCTTGCCCGGCACGATCGCTGGCGATCCACTTTCGCCGGCGGTAAGCAGATTCTTGAACGACGTCATATCCAGCTTGCCGCTGGCTTTGGCCGGTTGATGGCATCCTTGGCAGTGTGCCTGCAGGATCGGAAGAATCTGCGTGTGATAACTGACCAGGCGCGGCTTCGTGCCCGACTCGACTTTCGTGGTCGATTTCGCAGATGCCACCGGTTTTTCCGCGGCCAATAGCGTAGAACCCAGAAAAAACCCGGCCACCGCGATGGCGGCCAATTGCCGAGTCGACCACGATCCAATCCCAAGCAAACTGGTCATTCAACTGGCTCCTGGAGGTGGGATGAAAGGAGTCATGGAGCAGGTGAGATTATTGCCCGATCTAGATCGCTTGTGGTTTCGATTGGAGCCCATATCATAAGCGCAAACTGCAGTATCTCAGATCGAATTGCTTGCGCTTCGGATTCCATTTCAATTCATAGTGCCTCGCTCGCCAAAGTGCAGTAACGTCTAGGCCCGGCTCACCTATTGTAACCGTGGATCAGTTTGCCGCAACTACTTCCGCGAGTAGAGGCAGTCAGGCATGTACGGCCGATCTTAACAGTTAAAGATCTGTAGCTGGCCTCTGTAAGGCCGGCACTTGGTTGCAGGTCCCGGCTTTAGAGACTCCGGCTGCAAAGCCTTTCAACAGCCCTTTACTCCGGTAATCATCCATTGTGATCGATTACGCCATGAAAGAGTCGACTGGCTATATCAAGCAAGTACATATCCTTGCGATTACCGGCCAACAGTGAGAGCCCAACCGGTGCGCCTGCGACTTGGCTAAGTGGCATGGTGACCTGCGGCAATCTCCCGACGCCAGAAATCGCATTCAGCGAAAGAGTTCGCCAATAATAATCGCTGTTCCGGTCGTAGGCGTTCGAGCCCTTTAGCGGTGCAATCGTCGGCGCCGTCGGCACACAAAGCAATTCGCCGCCCGCAAGTCTCGCATTCAATTTCTGAAAATAATATTCACGCAGCGCGATCGACTCATTAACGCGTGATCGATCAAGCCGCTTCACGAACACGAGTCCCGCCGTCATCGCTGGCCCCACCTCAGGCTGTGTGTCGGCCAACCAACCACCGAGGCAGCTTTCGAACTCGGTGCCTTGCAATACACGGTAAATCGTCAGCCACGATGTGAGATCGGTCGACCGCTTATCGCCGCATAACTCGCCGAGCGACGTTTCGCAAATTCGATCGCCACATAGTTCACGAAGATGATCGATTGGAATGCTGACGGCTTGCCGCACGTCCGAATCGGCCAGCTCAAACGCCTCGCGCACCACATGAATTGCACCTGCGACCAACGGCCTCTCCGGCGCCGCATCCGCCGCTAGAAGCACTTTGGCAACCCGTTGAAGCAATTCAGGATCCCGCGTAAATACACCGACTGTGTCCAGGGTGGGCGCGAAAGGCATCACGCCCGCGACCGAAATCAAGCCATGCGACGGCCGCCAACCCCAAATGCCGCAATTGCTGGCCGGCACGCGGACCGATCCGCCCGTATCCGTGCCCAGCGCGAAATCCACAAGCCCACAGGCGACGGCCGACGCCGAACCGCTCGATGACCCACCCGGAACTCGGTTCGGCGCTGCCGGATTGAGCGGCGTTCCATAATGGAAATTCTCTCCCAGCAGGCTAAACGCAAACTCGTCGGTAATGGTCTTCCCTTCAAACTGCGCACCGGCTGCCAACAACTGCTCGACACACACCGCCGACACGCTCGCCGGCGGATGCGTGGCCAGCCATGTGGGGTTGCCGCAACCTGTGCGGCGGCCCGCTACATCAATAAGATCCTTCACCGCGAACCGCAAACCACTCAGCTGCCCGTCTTTCGTGGCAGGGAGCGTGAACTTGTCGACGAAAGCGCCCGATTCTTCCACAGTTATCACAGGCATAATGGACTCTCCGACACGGCAAACCACTTGCGAACTCATTCGGTCACGAATCTAATGCAGAGTACAAGAGCAGAACAGTTTGCCACGACAAAATACAAAAAGGCACATAGTCACCAATACGAAGTCGCTACCATTGGTGCTTGTGAATCCTTTATGGTTTTTTTGTGCTTTTTGTGGCCAATTCAATCGATAGGCAGGTTTTACCGTGGGCGAGCGTTTCCAACAAATAACCGATGACGCGAGGACACGCATTCGCGAAGTTTCTCCGTCCCAGGCACAGCAGGAACACGCGAATGGCGCCGTCCTCATTGACGTCCGCGAGTCGGAAGAATTCGCGCGCGGCCATGCCAAAGACGCCATCCACCTGAGCAAGGGCGTGATAGAACTTCACATCGAAGCCGCCGTCCCCGACACTTCAACCCCGATCATCTGCTACTGCGGCGGCGGTCATCGCTCGCTGCTGGTTGCGGACAACCTGCAAAAAATGGGTTATACCAACGTGGCCTCGATGGCCGGTGGCTTCCGAAACTGGATCAGCATTGGACTGCCCACGGCATAACCTCCCCTTGATCGGCCGCCGCTGCTCGCCCCTCGCTGCTCGCTCCTCGCCCCTCGCTCCTCGCTCCTCGCCCCTCGCTCCTCGCGTCAAGCGCCAGCTTTTACCCACCCAAACGTCTTCCAATAATTTTCTTGGTTTTGGCCGCGCATTGTGCTACGTTGGCTCCTCGTTGAAATGACCGTCCGCGCGTGTTTGCTGCTCGAAGAGCTCTCGCCGGGCGCAGCCGACCCAACTGATCCTCCCATGCATAGGCTCGC
>DASZZA010000274.1:0-8138 GCA_035545135.1 Lacipirellulaceae bacterium
AAAAGGGCGGCATTGGGAGCTTATGTACATGGGCCTGGCGCCAGAGGTGCGCGGTCGGGGTTGGGGCCGGCACGTTGCGAGATATGCGCAGTGGTTGGCGCGCGGCGCGAACGTCGAGCGGATTGTCGTCGCCGTTGATGCGTCGAATCGGCCTGCCGTAGCGATGTACCAACACACTGGTTTTGAAACTTGGGAACAACGTGCAGTTTACGTGCGGTTCCCACCAACGTTGCCCGCCTGAAGTCGTTCCGAAGCGCAGCAGTCGGCGCAAATTCCGCATAAATCGCCGCGATCTACAGCGCAAAAAAATGCGTTTACTTTGGTACGCCTGTTGCCAAACAATTTTTCCACGTTCGCTCATAACGCGCAGAAAAAATTTTTTATGCCGCGCCACCGGCCGCAACCTCAACGCAATCCGGCAGTTCGCGCTACGCGGACCGACATCATCGACAACCTTTCCAAACAACTCGCTAGCACCCCTTTGACATGAGTGCTAGCGGACGTAAAATCGGCAACTCGCCTGAAAGTTTTCCATTGCTAGACGGGGCGCTTTCAAGCGGGAATTGAGTGGAGTTACTTACAAAATCGCGGTGCGGTCGGGGTCGAGCTTGCAATCGGCATTGACGTCACAGACGTTGGGGAACGGCTTGGCTCACTGATCGGCCTTTTCTCTAGTTCGCGCAGGATTTCCAGGTGCAAGGCGGCCCATAAAGCCGCTGGCGCGTTGCCATGAAGGCACGCGTGCGCTCGGGATACGCGCAGACGGAGCAAGCAGGAAGTCGTCATGGAAGATTCACAGGTTGCAGCGGCATTGTCTGCTCAACTGGAACAGCGGATCGGCCGACAGCGATACGAGCTGTGGTTCACGACGCAGGCACAACTGTGCGCCCACTCCACATGCCTGATTGTTCGAGCCGCGAGTCCGTTCGTGCGCGATTGGCTGCGGAAGCATTTCGCCGACGAAATTCGAGCCTGTTGGGAGGCGATCGTTGGTGAGGCCGGCCTGGTGGAGTTCGACTCCGGAGCGATGATCACGCAGTCGCGCCCTTGTACGTCGGCACGGGCAGCGCACGACAATCACGCAGCAGCGAATGACAATGCAACTATTCCCGCCGCTGAAGGTGGATCGAAAAGCCACATCTGCCGGCGCGAGAAGGCTGAGGATAGCGTGTCTTGTCCCCCGTCCGCACCCCTTCCTGTTCATATTGGCGAAGAAAATGGTCATCACTACCACGCCAAAGCGACAAGAGCAGCCAATAATGCTGCCGCGACCCAAGTGGCCACGCGATGCGCTTACGACCTGGCGGCATTCGTCGTTGGCGCCGGTAACGAATACGCATTTCGCGCCGCCCAATTGACGGGCCGCGGCCGACAACAGGCGTCGCCGCTCGTTTTCTGCGGCCCGACCGGAGTCGGCAAGACACACCTGTTAAGGGCGATTTTGCGTGAGTACCGCCGGCACCGCTCGCAAGCCGCGGCCGTGTACCTCTCGGCCGAGCAATTCACCACCAGCTTCGTCGAAGCACTTCGCGGCAGCGGCATGCCAAGCTTCCGCCAAAAGTGCCGCGGCGCGCGCCTGCTGGCCATCGACGACCTCCAGTTTTTTGCCGGCAAGCGTCGCACGCTCGAAGAACTGCTGCACACGTTCGATACGATGGCCGCCGATGGCCGGCAGCTTGTTCTCGCCAGCGATCGCGGATTGAGCGACTTGCGTCCGTTGGGCAACGAGCTAGTTTCTCGCCTGGCGGGCGGGCTCATCTGCGAAATCGAGCCGCCCGACTACGCGACTCGCCTCGGCATCCTCCGGCGAATGCGCGACGAGATGGGGCTCTCGGCAGACGATGCCGTTCTATCGATCGTCGCCCAGCAAATTACCGAAGGGGCCCGCGAGCTACGCGGAGCCCTCCACCGCCTCGAAGCGACGAGCCACGCGTACGGCGAGCCCATCTCGCGCGATTTGGCCCAGCGCGCGCTGGCCGATTTGGCCCGCCATAGCACGCGCGCCGTCCGTCTCGCCGACGTTCAAAAGGCGGTGTGCGAGGTGTTCGGTATCGAGCCGACACAATTGCGTTCCGAACGAAAGGGCCGCTGTATCAGCGAACCACGCATGCTGGCCATGTGGCTCGCCCGCAGGTACACGCGTGCCCCCTGGAGCGAAATTGGCGAATTCTTCGGCCGACGGAGTCACAGCACGGTCATCTCCGCCCATCGCCGCGTGGAAAAGCTCATCGCACAAAACGCTCAAATCGGAATGGCAGATCGCACGTGCAACGTCGAAGACGCGATCCGTCGAGTTGAAACGGTCTTGCGCACCGCATAGCGGATTAGCGTCGGCGGCCACGCCAAACCTCGCTGTACACGCATCAAGACACCGCTACAGACGAATGCATGGTCGCAACTATGCCGTCGCGCGCGACAGCCGCAACGCATCGAACCATCGTCGCGGCATGAGCCCAAGTCCAACCAGCGCGAGTTGCGACGCGGCAAACGTCAGGAGCCACATCGCCGTGCTGCTTTCCGACGCGCCGTAAGAGTGCAACCCAACGCCCAATTCATTGACCCCGAAATAGGACCAAGTAACGACAATATTGCCGGCGATCACGAGATTCGCCAGGCCGCGGCCTTTCACGAGCCCGCCCCACCGGGCGTGCAGCACGAGTGCGTTCCAAAGCACGATCATTAATGCGCCGTTTTCCTTCGGGTCCCAACCCCAGAAGCGGCCCCAGGAATCGTCGGCCCAAAGGCCCCCGAGCACCGTGCCGACGAAGCTGAAGAAGATCGCGAAGCACAGCGTGCCGTAAAGCGTGCGCAATAGCTTGTGCCGCGTTTCCTCGTTCAAAACTGGGAACACGTGGCCGAGCAAGATGTAGAGGATGCCCCACAGGCCGGCCATGTAGGTGGCCGCATATCCCAAGTTTACGGTCACCACATGGGTGGCCAACCAGAACTGCGTATCCAGCACGGCCTGCAAGACGATGAACGTGTCGCCGTCGAGCGACAGATTATGGGCCACTACCAGCGTCAAAAAGCCGATCACCGCTGCGCTGATGTTCCCCAGGCCGAGACGATAAACGTGCTCGAACGCCAGCGCCATAAGTACCCCGGCCCAGCCAATGAAGATCGCCGTGGAGTACAGATTCGTAATCGGAGGCCGGCCGGAGATGTAAATCCGCGCCACGAGCGCGAACGTATGCAGAGCGAACGTGAGCCACAAGAGCCACATCGAGGCCCGCCGCAGCGGCTCGGTCCAGCCGATCCACGAAAACACGCCCAGTACGAACGCAATCAGATACAGAACCGCCGCGTAATAAAACGGGCTGAACTGGTTGAAAAATACTTCGAAATCGATCTTCGGCTGCGATAGGATCTCCGATCTCGCGGCGCCCGCTTGTTTAAGCTTAGCGGTGTTGGTGGTCAGCAAGCTTTGATAGTCGCCCAATTCGCGGCGATAATCGGATAGCTGCTGATTGAACGTGGCGACGTCGCCGTCGGCGTAGGCCGTGAGGAGCTTGCTCAACGAGATCGTTGCCGGGTTCACCGGTTGGTTCATAACGCGAGCTTTGAGCGCTTCCAGCTCGGCTTGGACGAGCATCGTCCAATGAGTGGACGCGTCCTGCGGAGGCACCGCATGAGGCGCCTGAACGCCTTCGAGCTCCGTGATTAGCGCCTGCGTTCGCTCGAGGCTCTGTTGGAACTTCTCGCGGCTATCCATCACCAGCGGCGGCGGGCGGAACGCCAACACCAACGCCATATAAGCGTTATACTGATCGCGCAGCCGCAACACCTTGTTCTGAAACAGCGATCGGTCCTTCTCCGGCGTGTCCTGGGCCAGCTTGAACTGCCGTTCCAGCTCGCCCGGCTTGTGGCGAATTTCATTGAGCGAATACCGCCAGACACCGGGCCGGTGTTTCATACCGAGCGCATCGACCAGATCGGTGTTGTCGATGCGAAAGACTGGGTGATCATCCGCTCCATTGGCGTCGGAAATCGCGTCGAGCAACCAGCGAATCGCTGGCAAATGCCCGACCGCATTTCCATTCTTGTCGAGCACGACGACTTCCTGCCGCGTGGAGATGATTTGAAGCGCATTGCGGGCCAAAGTGTCGTACGGCTTGACGCGTCCCTGATAGGCCACTGGGAGCTTGGCAAACTCGAAAATCTGCATTTCGCTCGCCGGCGATTTTGGCATCCGCGCTTTGCCGACGATATAACCGGCGAAAATAAGCATAATGAGCGCCGGGAACCATTTCGCAAAGCTGGCCCAGCCGGTCGACGATCCAGGATGGTCACCACCCACCAATATCGACTCGTACCGGCCATTCGCTAAAACCGCATCGCGTTGGTGGGCAGTGCCCGCCCTACTCGGATCCATTTCGTGCGCCCGGCGGCGCAGGAACCGTACCAGAACCACGCCAAAATGCGCCAACATGCCAATCGCCACCAGCATGCAAGCCACGTACGGCGTCATCCAGCTCGGATTGCTAACCACCTGCAGGACGGTTGTCGTTTCCGTGGCTTCATCGAAGCTCTGTTGATAAAACGTCGTACCTTCATAACGCAGCGGGTTGTTCATCCATATCAGAAATTCGCGATCGATGTTGTGGGCCGGGTCTTTGAATTCCACCAACGACGAGTAATTCTTCGCCGTATTCGTGCCCGTATATTTGTCGAAGCTGAATTTCTTCAGCGTCAACGTGTACGGGTGATAAATTCGTTTGAACCGCAACGCGATATCGTACGTGTGGCCGTCGACTTTTACGGGCTGCTCGTTCAACCATTCGGAGGTGAGAAACGTGCCGATCGGTTTGTTCGTGTCCTTGGAAATCAGCTCGATATACGCAGCCGGGAAATCCACTTTCGATGCGTCTTCGCCTACGCCGGTTGTTGGTGGCGCCGCATCAGCGATCTGGTCCAGCCCGAATCCCGCCGTCGCTGGGTTCGATTCTTTTCCCTTCACGCTGCGAATCTGCGAATTCTGTAGCCAACGGTGGACCTGAATCTTGAACGGCAAGTGCGAATCGACGATGGCATCGCGTTGGCCAACATTATTGATCAACAGCGAGGCTGGCACTACCGTCACCTGATCGGTCTTCTCCGGCGAATGATCGATCACCGCCAGCTCATACGAGCGAATGTCGTCGGAATAGCCGACCGTGCCTCCCTGCGGAATCGTCATTCGCGATTCCTGAGAACTGATCCCCCACAGGAGCTGGCCGACCATCATCAGCGCGATGCCACCGTGCAGGAGCACGATTCCGGCCCGCTTGCGAAACACCATCGCGCATCCGGTCAGCAACACTACGCCCGCGGAACCACCTTTCAGCAGTTGCCACAGAATGCGGATGCCCGAGTCATCGAGCCGTGCTTCGGGGTGGGCAAGCAGCCATGCGGAAAGGCCTGCGATCAGCACGTCGAAGACTAGCAACACCGTCCATTCGAACTGGCGCATGCGGTGGCGCAAGAAGATCACACCGTACGCGCCGGCAATCGCTAGTCCCGCCAACGTGCCGCGAAAAACCTGCCACAGCAGATTGCAGAAATCGGGCGAAAGCTGCGTGGCGACGTCTTTGTTCATGCCGCTGCGGATCGCGGTGTAAGTCAGCACCAGGCCGGCGGCAATCGTCGCCAACCCAATCGCCAACCGCCGGCCGTAAGCTGCAACTTTGAATCGCACGCTATGCGCAGCCGCCAGGTTCGCCAACAGCAGGATGCCGATCAGTTTTCCGCCGGGAAACGGGAAGCTACCACTGAGATTCCACTCAACGTGCTTGAAGAATATCTGCGCGAGCCGCTCGAACGGGCGAAGCTCGACGAAAGCGATCCAACGATTGAAATAAAGATGGTTCACAACTTCCCAAACGTCGTGATCCTTCTGGGCAAGTGTGCCGACGAAAATTAGGAAAATCGCCAAGGCGAAGAGCACCACCGTCAGCCGCAACGATGCCAGAGCCGCCAGTCCCTGTCGGACCGCCAGTGCCAATGTCGGCGTGGAAGGCGGAGAGGCCGCGTCAAAACCCGTATCGGCGGCCCGCGGCCGAATTAGTTCACTTGTTGCCATCTTTCGTTTCGCCGTGTTTCTCGTGGCCGTGGTGCGGGAACTGAATCGATTTCAGAAAGGTCGTGAATTCGTCTTGGCGCGTCGCGACCAGATTGCGGCTACCAATCATTTTGATAAACCAGATGCGGTCGCCATTCTTGACGATTGCCGCCAGCGTCGCCTGTTCGTTCTTGGCCTGTTCCGGCTTGGCCGCATCGGGAATCATGGCGGCAAAAATCGCGGGCTTGCCGCCGACCTTCATGTCTTTAGTCACGCTCGGCAGCGCGTCCTTTTGAATTTCCGGCAGGCCTACCTCGCGGCGCCAGCGATTGATGTTGAGCAACGGGTCAGCAATCATGGGGCCTTCATTGATCGGAAAATCAACGAGCTTCACTTGCGCCTGTTGTTCTCCATCGGTTATCGCGAACTGTGCTTTGTCGAACTCGTTGGCCGGAAGCGGCTTCCACGACGACGGGGCTTGAAACTTGGGAACTTCATCCGGCGACGTCTCTTGCGCTGACGGACCAGCCACAGGTTCCGCAGTGTTGTCGATTGGTGGATGACCGGCCGGCAGGCCGCCGTTCGCGTCACCAATCGGCGGATGACCGGCCGGAAGGCCGGATGAAAGATCGCCGTTCAAATCATCAATCGGTGGATGACCGGGCGGAAGTTCGGAGCTTCGGCTGCCGGTCGCGCGAGGTCCGAATGTGCCACCGGCGAACGGCGGCGTCATGCCGCCCGATTTGAACCGCCCCTTCATATCGACGATCGTAATCGTCCGATCGCCCGCTTTTACTTCATGCATCACGTCGGCAAGTTGCATCGGACCGACCGGCGGCAATTGCAATTGGCCACGCCAACGGTTCACATTTGCCAATTCGTCTTTCTGTGTGCCCGACCAGTTCGCCGCGGTCACCGTGATCTCAAGCGGCTTTTCCTTTGCGTTGGGAATGACGATCGTCGCTTGGCGGATTCCGTTACCGGGTTCTTCCTTCCACCCTTCCGGCACTATCCAATGCGCGTGGCCGTCGTCGCCTAAGCTGAGATGTGAGAAGAAGTCGTTGATCGCCTTTTCCTGCTTATCGACTTCCGCAATCGGACCGACGACTTTGAAGAACCATGCCTGACCGCCGGTCGGCAAAACCGCCGCCAACATCCGGTCGGTCGGTTCGCCAGCTTTCGCGTGCGATGCGTCGGCTACCGGCGCCGGCTTGGTCTCCTTCGGCACCGGATACGTTTCGATGTGGTCGGCCTGACCGCACCCGGCCGTAACAAAAACGAGGCACGCCAATAGCGCGACGATTTCCCGCCCTGCCCGAAGATTCAACGTGACTGCCATTCAACCGATGCGGCATCACGGCCGCGAGCAAGAGGGAATGAGGCGGGAATGGCCCAATCGCGGAGCCGGTCCAACGGCAATCCGGGCGGAAAGGCCAATTCACCGAATTATAGCCGGTTCACGCCCGCGTGGCACCGGAGGTTTTGGGCTTTCGACAATGTGTCATCAAGAAGCGCGGGCAGTTTGGCGTCGTCGGCCAGGACGGATTTCGCACCGAAGTGCCGAATACAAGTAGATTCGGCGTGTCGGCCGACGCTAAAACCGTGGACTTAGCGAAACCAATCTATTTGCCGAGCACCGAGCTGACCGAATCGAGCAGCGAGTGGTTGAACGTGGTTACGCCGCCCCAGCTCCACATATTTCGCAACAGGTCGTACGCCATCATGCCGCAAAGGAGCAGGAGAAAGATGCAACCACCCAGGGCGAGCACGTTCCACAGCGAAAACTGAGTTTCGGCCCCGGCCGCCGCGACCATTCCCACGGGCGCTGCACCGGGCGTAAGCCCTAGGCCGAAATCTTCGGAAATCATCCCGGCTTCGCTCAGTCCAGCGCCAACCGGCGCGCCAGCCGTTTCCTCCGAAATTTCATCGAGCGCGATGACTTGCGAACTATCCTTTTCTTCATCGCCCTCCTCTTCGCCGAGCGGCGTAAGTTGAAAGTCGCCGATTTTGGATTCCGGGCCGACGTCGATTCCCAGAGGTTCGAGCTGCGAGTCCTCCTCCACAATTGAGCTACCCACGCCCAAGTCGAGCGATGAGCCGA
>DASZZA010000275.1:0-2066 GCA_035545135.1 Lacipirellulaceae bacterium
GCGATTCAGTACGATTACTTTTTCACTGCGCCGGTCAACACGGGCCGTCCGAGCGGGCGCGACCTGAATCACGACGGCAAGCTCAATCAGCCAGATGACGCCATTGGATTTGGCCGGCACGAGGGGCAGTACGGGATGCTCGTCTTGTCGAAGTTTCCGATTGATAGCGCGCACATCCGCACGTTTCAAAGGTTTCTGTGGCGCGACATGCCCGGTGCACTTTTGCCGATGAACCCGAAAACACACCAGCCGTTTTACGACGATGGTGACCTCGCTGCGCTGAGGCTCTCTTCAAAAAGCCATTGGGACGTGCCGATCGAAGTGAGTGATGGGAAACCTTCGGTGGGCAAGCGCAGTTCGGACCTTTTGCATCTGCTGTGCTCGCATCCGACACCGCCCGTATTTGACGGTCCGGAAGATCGTAACGGGCACCGGAACCATGACGAAGTGCGAATGTTTGCCGATTACGTAGATCCGAAAAAAAGCGAATACCTAATTGATGATGCGGGCCGCCGCGGCGGGCTTTCGGCGGGTGCCAGTTTTGTGGTCGTTGGCGACCTCAATTGTGATCCGGTCGATGGCGAAGGCATGCGCGGCACGATGGATCAATTGCTGAAGAATCCGCGCGTCAACGCGTCGTTCGTCCCCAAAAGCACCGGCGGCCCGTTAGTCGTGAAGAGCCACGCGGACCAGTTTATCAGCAATCACGGCAATCCGACGCGAGTGACTGCCGACTTTACTGGCGAACATCACGGCTGCTTGAGGATCGACTATGTGTTGCCGTCGCGCGGGTTCGAAATTGTAGGTGGCGGGGTCTTTTGGCCGGCACCGGGCCAATTGGGCGCCGACGCCGTTACCGCCAGCGATCACCGCATGGTGTGGCTCGAAATTCATCCGCAGCCTTCCGGCGGTTAGTGATGTTTGAAATACTGGATTTGACGTTCGTGTTTTTCGGCTGCATCGCGCGTCGTGAACGTGCCTAAGTTTCGTCGCTTACCGGTGTTCGGGTTCTTCTTTCGTGAGTAGAGCCGGTATTTGCCGGACGCGAGTTTACGAATCATGACCTCCTCCTCCTTTCCGGGCAGGCTAACGTGCAATTCTCGCGCCGACCGGAGCGGTGCGGTTTGAGTTGGCGGACGATATGCCACCGCCCGACTGCCTGTCATGGCGCACGCTTTGCATGATAATCGGTAGAATTTGATTGAGGAGGCTGAGTTGTGCCAATGTGGCACCACGAGGTAGTCGCCTGGTCTCGATTGAATACGGAGCTATCCGATGAAGAAGATGACGGAGAATGATCTACAGAAATATCGGCGCGCGCTTAAGACTCTCTCGTCACGGGTGCGTAATGACGCCACCGGCATGGTCGAACAGGCACGGTCTGGCAGCGGAGGCAACAGCGGCAGCGAGCTTTCCAATGCGCCGCTCCACCTGGGCGACATGGGAACGGAAGAGTTTCTGTACGACATGAACACAACGTTACTCGCGAACGAGCAGTACATCGTCGCTGAGGCCCGCGAGGCTTTGGACCGGATGGACCGCGGCACGTTTGGAATCTGCGAATCGTGCGGGCGACCCATCGGGCAGGAGCGCCTGGCGGCAATTCCGTTCACGCGGTTCTGTGTTAAATGCGCTGCGACGAACGCTCAGCTTCCGCAAGGGAACGTCGATGAAGGCCGCCCGCATTCACCGCCCGATACGCTCGCCCCTGAAGGCGAGATGCATGAGGACGGCGTGCCGCGGACAACCTCGCTGGAGTTTCCGCCGCCGCGCTTGCATCGGGGCGATGTTCACGCCGCCGGCACTGCCGGTGGCGGAACGGCCGTGGGTGGTTTAGCCGGCGGCAACGAAGGCGATGGCGAGCCGATCATTGCTGAGGTGGATGAAGCCACGGCCAGCGGCAATTTCGACATTGAAGACGATCGATCCGATGACCGTACGCCGCGTTCGGGGCGTTCCGGCGGCGCCGTCGGTGGCACGCCAGCGCGCAAGCGAGCCACCTGATGCGTTTGATGGCGCAGCTTGACTTTTCTTGGGAACTCGAACAAACCGCTACCGAGGCACCC
>DASZZA010000276.1:0-8865 GCA_035545135.1 Lacipirellulaceae bacterium
TTCCGTCGTGATCAATCGCACCCGGGTCTCTCTGCAAAGGACGTGCCGCCCTGTTCGCGCCTATGCAATACAGCAATCCGCTGTTAATAACAATGAGACTTCATAGCAATCTCATCGCGTGCGCATCAACGCGCCACGGGGTGGTGATCGAAGAGCCTTGCCGGCGGGCAGAGGGCATCGATGAAGAAACGAATGCAGTCGCGGTTGACAACCGATGCCGCTGCGCATGAGCACCCCAACATTGGCAGTCTCATACCGATTGCGGGTGTCGACATTTCATCGGACGCGCAAGAACGGTCTGCCCTTGAGTTCTTTGCGCATCGCGCTCGGCAAAGTTGACCGAGCGCCGGTACTGGCGAGCTGCAAAATGGTTCGCTTGAGTAGCTTCAGTCGTTGGCTCAGCTCGCTCTTTGCCGTCAATTTGCTGAGACGCCGGGCCGTTGTGCGCCGCGTCGATGGCCGTTACACTTAGGTCAACCGGCGCAGCGACAAAATGGCCACGACTGACCGAGCCGCGTGAGGGCTGAATGAGTAAAGTGTTCGAGAATAACTTGACCTCCAAAGGCACGTTTAAGCTGAGCCTCGACGGCGTTGATATAGATTTGCCGGAAGTCATTGGAACCGAAAACGAGCCGGCCATCGATATTTCCAAGCTCCGCGCCAAGACCGGTTACATCTCTTTAGACGAAGGCTACGTCAACACCGGTTCCACGACCAGTGCGATTACGTTTCTCGATGGCGAGGCGGGCGTCCTGCGATATCGGGGCTATTCGATCGAGCAGTTAGCTGCGAATTGCGACTTCATTGAGGTCTCGTACTTGCTGCTGTATGGCGAACTGCCGACGGCGGCGGAGCTGGACGACTTCCGCAACAAGCTGCGGCGTCACACGATGCTGCACGAAGACATGCGGTTGTTCTACGACGGCTTTCCACGAGACGCTCATCCGATGGCGATTTGCAGCTCCGTCATCGGCGCGCTGTCCACATTTTACCAGGATTCGCTCAGCGTTACCGATGCCGAGCAGGTAAATCGCTCGGTGTTGCGGCTGTTGGCCAAGTTGCCCACGATCGCCGCCTATGCGTACAAGAAGTCAATTGGTCAGCCATTCGTGTATCCGCGCAACGACCTGACGTATTGCGAGAATTTTCTGAGGATGATGTTCGCGGTGCCTACGGAGCCCTTCGAGGCCGATCCTGATTTTGTCGACTCGCTGAATCTTTTGCTAATCGTTCACGCCGACCATGAGCAGAATTGCAGCACCTCGACCGTGCGGATGGTTGGTTCGTCCGACGCGAATCTGTTCGCATCTGTTTCAGCTGGCATTTGTGCCCTATGGGGTCCGCTGCATGGCGGAGCGAATGAGGCGTGCGTCGCTATGTTGCAGCGCATCGTGAACGATGGCGGCAATGTGAAAAAGTATGTCGAAATGGCGAAGGACAAGGACAATCCGTTTTTGCTGATGGGTTTCGGCCACCGCGTTTACAAAAACTATGATCCTCGCGCCATTATCATCAAGGCGGCCTGCGATAAGCTTTTGGCGAAGCGCCACATCAATGACCCAATCTTCGACGTCGCGAAGCAGCTTGAAGACGTGGCTCTGCACGACGAGTACTTCATTGAGCGGAAACTCTATCCGAACGTCGACTTCTATTCCGGCGTAATCTACCGCGCGATCGGCATCCCGGTGCCGATGTTCACCGTCCTTTTCGCAATGGGCCGCCTGCCCGGGTGGATCGCGCACTGGCTGGAAATGCACCAAAACCCGAACAAGCGTATTTGCCGCCCGCGGCAGATCTACGTTGGGCCGAATAAGCGCGATTTTGTCCCGATCGACAAGCGGCGCTAGGTCGCAATCCGCAAGCTTCCATTTCCTGCGAGCCAGGGCGTCCTCTTCCCCGGCACTAGCGACACGTCGGCTGTTTCATTTCAAATCCTGGATATGTGTTTCCGAATGGGTGACCCACTCGCCGCCTTCTTCATAAGAAACCCTTGTCACACTTCGAAAGACGGAAGCCACGTCTAAAAACTGGTGGATTTGTGGCACGACGAATCCCATCTGCAACATGACCGGATTCTGCTCGGCCGGCTGTTCGTTTTCTGCTTCATCGCCCTTCTTGTGACGCTTCAACTTTCCCGTAGCGACATCCACTCCGTAGTCGATCCATGGCCGGACCACATCGATCAACTTCGAAAATTGAAAGTGAATGACGACAGCGGCTGGCACGTCCAGCTTGAGCGACGTGTCGAGGCTCGGCTTCGTTTCGCCCAACAGTCGTTCAGTGGTTTTTGGCATCATGCTGATGGCCACGAATTTGTTCGTCAACCCGGCATTCACGGCCACCTGCGGATCGACTCCCCACTTCTTTGGTAACGGATAGGTGTAGAGCTGGCCTCCGCCGGGAATATCCGAAACGTTCGCCTTCGGAAGCTTCCACCCGGGCAATTTGTTCGGATTGATTTCCCGAATCAGCTTGTAGGCATCGCGCGCAACGTCGACGTATGCCGCAACGCCTTTCCGCAGCAGCGCTGCATCGCTCACGCCGGCAACGAAGGCCATTTCCAGCATCGGCAGCGGCGTGGGCGACTCGGGCATTTTCTCGAACCACTGTTTGCTCTTGGCAGAAACGTCGAGCACGAACGCGCCCTGTCCGTCAGCGAGCGCGGGATACAAATCTTCGCGGTTTGCCACGTCGATGCGCTTAAGAAGCGCGACGATTCGTTTGCGAAGCTCCTGGTATTTCGCCCACTCATCGGGGTCCGATTTCTCCTCGGCGATTTGCTCAACATGAAGGGCGGTCTTCTTTAACCACGCGACAGCACGCTCGTAGTCCTGGATATTCTGTTTCGACCGTGAGGCCAGCAGAAGCATGGGATTGCCTCCGACATGGTCGAGAATTGTCAAGGGCTTTGAACTGTCCATCATCGGCCGGTGGCCGTCGTTGTATTGATACGATTCGTAACCGCGGCCTGTCAGAAAACAGACGCCCGACGTGTTACCGGGCTCCG
The DNA here is from genome assembly GCA_035545135.1 of Lacipirellulaceae bacterium. GTDB lineage: Bacteria > Planctomycetota > Planctomycetia > Pirellulales > Lacipirellulaceae > JABDGM01. The sequence continues at coordinate 3,008 of DASZZA010000276.1, forward strand.
GCATATAGTGGGCGATATTTAGACTACGAATGTCGTCGGCGATTTGCTTCCGATGTTCCTCGCTGACCTTCATTGCGACGAGAGCTTGATCCGCCGCCGCGGCGAGGTTGTTGAGCGTTTCCTGAGGCGATCCAAAGGCTTGGGTAATCGTCTTGCTGGCATATTCTATCGAGACGACCCGCTGCTCTGCGTGCTTTTCGAGTCGCTTTATCGGCGGCGCGCCGGCTATCAGCGGACCCTTGCCCAACTTTTCCAGATGATCGGACGATTCGCCAATCGAGAGTAGAACGAACTCATCCGTCACGCCGAGAGCGACAACTAACTTGTGCTTGATGATAAATGCTTTGAGCTTTGCAAATTGGTCGTCATCCAGAGACTTGGCCGCTTCGCGAACCTTATCCCAGGGCAGCATTGAGCCATCGAGCCGAAGCGTAAGGAAATTTTGCCCCGCAATCTGTTCGCGCTGGAGGTGCGCTGCGAGTTCAGGCTGGTTTTCGTCGAGAGCATTGCGAATTAGCGAATGCACCTCGTCGAGTTCCCGCTTCGCACGCGCTTGATCCTTAATGCGGAATCCGAGCACGATGGTCGGCAGCTTGAAAGTCGCCGACTGTTTATCCAGTATTTCGAACGCTCGATCGGTCGTGACTTCTTCGGGACTCTTTCCTTTGGCCATTGCCTCGAGTTGCGCCGTGCGGCGGAGCGAGTTTAACTCCATAATCAGCTTCATTGATTCGACGATATCGCTTCCGCCGTACACGAAACACTCGTCCGAAAACATTTCTTTGAGAACGGCGACGCCATCTTGTCCGGCGGGCGATTGAATGTAGTCGCGAAACTTCGCGATACGCGGCTCTTGCGATTGTTGCCACTGGAACTCGATCTGCATTTTGGCGAATTGAACGAGCGGAATCTCCATCAACTTTGCGTAGGCCTTGCTCGATTTGAAAATATGCCATTGCTCCTTCAATCGCAGACTGGCCGAGTAAAACGCGGCATCGGCGGGAACTTTCCGCAGCGAGTGCGCTTGATCGGCCAGAGTCGCGGCTTTCGCGCGCACGAGCGGTCCGCAAGCAAGCGATGCCAAAACGAGTGCAGCCGTCGCAATTTGAACGAGCCAAACGCGTCGCGAAGATTCCAGTTGCCGTGTCATGAGTTATCCTTTTCGTCTTTCGCCTAAACGGAGCCTCTTTCCCACCCAAGCAGTCTGACGAATCGACCAAGAAAAGTAAACTGGTCGGCGGGCGGACGTAGCCAACTGTGGTCGGCGGTGCTATCGGGGTTAAGACGACGCCGGGAAATGCCGCGTGATTTCTGCAGCACGACCAGTGCACGCCGGTCAGATACCACGGCGTCGGAGCGATTTATGGACGAACGAGCTGCGGTACACGACGCGCAGCGATAAAGTTGCGACGTGAGTACGACTAGCGACGGGGAGTTCGACGGCGGCAGTGCGTTGTCCGCGGATTTCTAGGTAGCCGACCCCACGCGACGCAGGCCGAATGACAGCATCACCCAAGCCCAGCCGTTGAAGATCAATTCGATGCCGACGAATAGGCCGATGACCCACAAGGATGCTTCGGGCATCTGACGTTGGATGATGAGGCCCAGAATGAGTGTGATGAGCCCATTCAAAAGTACCCAACCCCAACCATGAAACCGAATCACCAGGGACGACACAATTCGGAAGAGGCCGGCCACAATCAAGAACACGACAATAAAAGTCGTCACGACCGCCATGCTGATGCCGGGTCGGTCAATGATCATGTAACCCACGATGATGTACAGCAAACCCATCAGCAAATGGAGCAACATGCCGCTCCACTTACCGGCCCAAACGGAGCTGATAATCTGCGTAATACCACCGGCCAGGAGCACGAATCCGAGGAACAACACCGAAGCGATGGAACCGATCAGCGGGTCAACGATGCAGACAGTTCCAAAAACGATGAGCAATATGCCCAATAGCAGGAAGCACCACCACTGTTTATGAAGTGCTTCCAATTCGTGGCGTAGTACGGCACCAGGGGCGACAGGTCCAGCGGCCATGAGTTGGTTCCCCCAATCAATGTGGTTGTGTGATAAAACCTCGAATCCTCTATCCAAAAGTCTAATTGTTGATTAGCGGATTACCAGCCGACGGGGGTCTGATATAGCCAAATATCACGCCCGTCTCCGCCCGTTTGGGGCATGATTTGGGGGAGAAGCTGCTTTTACGTGAAATGGCGCGACGCGGCTGAAAGCAGGCTATACGCGTAAAATCGCTCGAATCATAACAACCAGCGCCAGTGCCGCCACCATGGCAAGGATTACTGGCCGGGCGCTTCGCCGATCAAGCCGAGCCGCCGTGTGATGAGAGATTGCATAACCCAGGGCGACACCGGGCATCAACAGGAGGCCGAGAATTAATTCGCTCAAACCGAACCTTCCAACCCACCATAGCCCAATCAAAGAAGGAGGCGTGCCGACAGCGAATATGGCGCTCAGCGTGCCGCGAATCTTTGCGGTTTCTTCGTTTTGATAAACAAGTGCCATTGGCGGCCCGCCGACAGCCGAGACCGTGCTGATAAAGCCGGATGCGACCGCGGCCACCAGCAAACTGGGCGTCGTAAGGCGCAGGTGCCAGCCACCGAAGCTAATCGCGACGGCGGCCAGAACGGCCATTGCGAAAAGCATATCGTAAGAGCTCTTTGATACGAGTCCCATGACAAATGCTGCTGGCACAATGCCAATCAGGCGGCCGGTCGTGGCTACCGTCACTTCCGACCAGGCGACATGGCGACGATCGCGCCAGGCGACCAATGAGGCAAGCAACATGGTAACAACCAGCATGGGGCCGGGTAAGAAAAGCTTATTTACCATCAGCAGGACCGGTGCAATGACTGCGACGAGTCCGAAACCGATCGATCCTTGTACGACCGAGCCGATAACCACCAGGCCGAGCGCAGCCAGAATTTGGACGAGCGTGACGGGCAGCGTAGGCACAAAGTGAGGCGGTGAAAAGAGGAAGTCGGGAGGCGAGATTGCGGAAGCTGCGTTATAGCGACCGACCGCCGGCGTGAACAGTCGTGAGCGATGTACTAGGCGAGAGCAATTTTGTGCACTGCGTCGCCAACCCGAATCGTCCCGCCACGAACGACTCGCGCATACCGCCCACGGAGATGGAGCGACTTGCCTTGCACTTTGTTGGTAAATGTTCGGGCAGCGGTGCCAAAGCGGCCGGCGAACTTTGAGCAGGCCGTGTGTGAAAGATTGCTAATTTCGATGACAACGTCCGGGCCGATGGCCACCTGGCCGCCCGGGGGCAGGCTGGCGTCACTCAAATCCAAGTCGAGAATCAAGTTATTGCCGGCGAGGCACATGTTATCGTTCTGCCCCGCAATTTGAAGCAGGTACCGATAGTTCATGAGCGAGACTTGGCACCGCGGATCCGATTGGCCGTCGTCGAGCCGGTAGAAGCTATCGGTAATCCAGCGGTCGCCGTCGATGCCGCGTTCGGGGGTGAGCATGGCCGATTCGAGCGTCTTTCGCTCATTTGTAGTCGGACGCACAAAGATGGCCATGAGCAAGCCTGCGTCCGCGGGCGACGACCGGACGTCAGCCAAGCCGTGTTCCAGTTCAGTTATGCTGCGGTGGCGGAACGTGCTTTGCATTGCCGGACCCGTGAATCATATCGCGTGCGAAAGTTCCCCACGGCCGCTAGACACCGCCACGCACGCTAAAGGTTCACGGCCTAAGTGTGCCAGATGCCCCCCAACAGGCTCGTTACGACGTAAAGTGCCAGGATAAACCACCAACCGACGATCACGGACTGTGGCGGTTCGTAGCCCAACGCGTGGACAACTAATCCGGCGACTGCGATAAAGCCCAGAATTGTTGCCGTACTCGCGGGACCGCCGAAAAAACGGACCAGGCCCAAAAACACGGCAGCGACCGTCATGGCGATGATCAGTGTCTGAAGCGAAAACTGAAAACGAAACGGTTCTCGTGTCGTCGCGGCGTTCCACATCTCGTCGGTTTCATTTGGCGGTACCGCCGGTGACCCCGGCGTGATACCGCTCGGTGGAACCGGCTTGCCGCCGGCGGGCACGATTCCCTTTGCCCGAAGCTGTTCGCGACGCCGAGCGTACAGTTCACGGCGCTTGCGGTCCGCCGCCGCCTGCTGCTTGCTTTCTTCCCATTTCAAATACGAGTACAACCCAGCGACCGAAAACATCACCAGGATAACCATCGCCGGCCAGAAGCCCTCGAGTTTGGCAAGCGCCAGAACAATAGCTAAGATGGCCGTGGCAATAAGCAGGTGCTTCGTTTGAAACCGAAAGCGGAAGTTGCGAACCCACTTCTCGATGATTTCCGCCCCGCGATTGCGATCGGCCTCGCGGTAAATCTCGTCGATGTCGATCGAGAGCCGGGCTGCATCAGCTACGTCCCGGCCTTGCCGGTCTTCGGCACTTACGACGTCCGGATCGGGCGGCTCGACCTCGTACTCGCCGTCGTCGGTCGCGTCGGCCGCAGTATAGAATTTGTCCCGTTGTCGCTCGTCCATAGGATTCGCTATTCGAGTCGTGCGATAATTGCAGAAGCGGACGACGCATGCAGTCGTGTCGGTCTGGCTCACTTCCATTGTGGGGCCCCTTGCGTATAGTGACAAGCGACACAATTTTGCGACGAGGAGCAACTCAAGGATCGAGCCACGATTTCTGACTCCCTGCTCGCCGCTCTCTACTCCCCGCTCACGCTATGCCTCAATTCATTGTCACCGCCCTGGGCAGCTACGGCGACGTCCATCCAATGGTTGGTCTCGGATCGGCGCTTGCGGCGCGTGGGCATCGCGTCAAGATCGTCACCAATCCCTACTTCCAAGATGTTGTAGCAGGGGCTGGATTAGAGATCGTGCCGCTCGGAACCTACGACGAATACGTTCGGCTTTCCCGGCATCCACACCTGTGGCATCCGATGCGCGGTCCGAAGCTCGTATTGACATACGCATCGGCTCGGAAGCTGCGGCCTTTGTACGACTTGTTGGTAGCGAATTATGTGGCTGGCGAGACAGTGTTTTGCGCGCATGGAATGGATCTTGCGAGCCGCGTAGCCGGTGAAAAGTTGGCGGCTCCGGTGGCCAGTATCATCTTCGCCCCCGCCCTTCTGTGGACGCTGCACGATTCGCCGCGACTCAAAGGTGCGCTACTTGGTCCGACGATGCCTCGTTGGGTGAAGCGCGCTCAATTCTGGGTCTCCGATAAGCTGTTTATTCATCCGCTGCTCGCCCCGCATCTGAATGAGTTGCGCAGCCATCTCGGTCTGTCGCCCGTGAATCGCATCTTTTCACGCTGGCTGTTCACGAGCGACCTCGTCCTTGGGCTGTTTCCCGACTGGTTTGGTCCACCTCAGCCCGATTGGCCGGTGAACGTAAAGACCGTTGGCTTCCCGCTTTGGGATTCGCCCATCGTTTCACCGCTGCCCGGCGACGTGCAGGAGTTTTTAGCCGCCGGTTCGCCGCCGATTGCCTTCTCGCCCGGATCGGCTAACAACGAAGCGCATCACTTTTTTGTCGCGGCCGTGGAGGCCTGCCAGCGGCTCAACCGCCGCGGGATCCTGATGACGAAATACGACCATCAGCTACCCGCAAAGTTACCCGATTCGGTGCGTCACGTTGGCTTCGTGCCGATGAGTCAACTTCTGCCGCACGCGGCGGCTCTCGTGCACCACGGAGGTATTGGCAGTTGTGCCCAAGGCTTGGCGGCCGGGGTTCCCCAAATTGTGCGGCCGATGTCGTACGATCAGTTCGACAACGCGCGACGCATCGTACGACTAGGTGTCGCCAAGGAAATCAGTGTGCGCCGGTTTTCCGGAGCTACGGT
>DASZZA010000277.1:0-1777 GCA_035545135.1 Lacipirellulaceae bacterium
CGTAGGTGAATTCGTGGTGTCGTTCGCGCCGTCAATCCGATCGCGCGACGGGATTTGGCAAATTGCTGGCATGAAAGGATAGCTTGCCACAGTGCATTGGGGCGTCGGCCCTAGCGGACAAAGTGGCCAGCACAATTTGGCCGGTCATGACGGTCGTAACGACGCCGTTGAGGTTGGACGGCGTTTGGCAGCGCTAACAGCAAGGCGGGTGGGCGCCGCCCACCGAATTGGCGCGCGTTAGCTCGTGCGCAGCGATCGGTTCTGTTCCAATCCTTCTGTAAGGTTTGGAGTGGGGCTGGCAGCGCAAGCAATCGATAAATGGCTACCCTTGCTTGCGCCGCGAGCTCTAATGCGACGGAGTTTTGGATGCCACCAATTTACAGAAACCCTGGTGCGCTATGCATCAGCTGCCAAGCTGGCGCGTTAAGTGGTGGGCGGTGCCCACCGCACTACGTGTGCGCTATCGCTGGGACGTGAACCGATTTTCGACGGCCATCTGCGGCTCGAATGGCCCAAAATAATGGCCTTTACGCGATGCGCGCTTCTCGCAAGAATACCCCCCGCAATTTTGGACCAGATTGTCTTCCCGCGACGCAGGCGGCAATTCTGTCGGCTGGCGTGCAATCTGGCTGATTCACGAATGGTCATGGACGACCGCCTTACCGCAAGGAGTGCAGACGTGAAATTGCTTCACAAATCTCTTTTTCCTCGAAATGGCAAGAAAGTGGTGGTGGTCATCGCCGCCGCCATGACCCTGGCGCCATGTGGTCGCGTCAACGCCCAAGCGCCCAATCAGGGCGGCAACCCGGCCGGCATCAACGCGTCGAAATACGGTGTCGCCGTAGTGGACATCAGCTACATCTTCAAAAAGCACGCGCGCTTCAAGGCGACGATGGAGCAGATGAAAAAAGAAATGGAGCAGATCGAGGCCGAGCTGAAGTCGGACCGAGAGAAGATCGCGGCCGAGGAGCAGGAGCGGAATAAGTACAACGTCGGTTCCGCCGATTATAAGAAGATGGACGACGACATTGCCAAGAAGATGGCCGAGTTCAATCTGAAAATGGGCCGGCTTCGTAAAGACTTCTTGGAACGCGAAGCGAAGGTCTATTACCAGACCTATCTCGAGGTCGTCGACGCGGTGAAGTACTACTCCAAGCAACATAACATCGGTCTCGTGCTGCGGTTCAACGGAGAACCGGTGGATCCGAACCGACGCGACGACGTATTGCGCGAAATCAACAAGCCCGTCGTCGTTGAGGACCAGATCGATATCACGCCGGATGTTCTCGCCTTGCTGAACCGCGATCAGCAAAACAGCGGGCAAGACAACGGGCAGCTCGGAACGGCGAACCGGGCAACGTCGCAACTACCGCCTCGCTAAGTAGGGCAGGCTGTGCCTGCCAGACAGGTCGGCCGGCAAACCCTCGCCTACACGTCCGCCACGGACTCAACCTCGCTTGGAGCATTCAATCGATGTCAGTTGCGCGCCGCCAACGCACGCTCGCTCGGCCGGTTTCGGTAACCGGATTCGGCTACTTTAGCGGTCGAGACATTCGCGTTGAATTTTGGCCCGCGGCGGAGCATGCCGGAATCTCCTTCGTCCGCCACGACATCGGTGCGGCCGCCCGCGTTCCGGCCGAAGTCGCGCTGCGAATCGATCAACCGCGGCGGACGACGCTCGAACTCAACGGCATCCGCGTCGAGATGGTGGAGCACGTGCTCGCTGCCCTAGCCGGCCTGGGTATTGATAACTGCGAGGTGTGGGTGAACGCGGCCG
>DASZZA010000278.1:0-2275 GCA_035545135.1 Lacipirellulaceae bacterium
ATTCTGTGTCCCCACCACAATTGCCGCGAAATACACCAGTCGCGGATGTTGTTCATCCATTGATAGAAGACCGGCACGCGATCGTCAGGAACAAACCGAATCCGGCCACTCTCTACTGCCCCGAGAGCTTTCTCGGCCAGCGGCTTCATCTTTAGGAACCACTGCGTCGACACCAAGGGCTCAACGATTGTTTTCGACCGATCGCACTTGCTGATATTGACCGTGTAGTCTTCGGTCTTCACCAGTTCGCCCGATTGTTCCAACGCTGCGACGATCCGCTTTCGTGCCTCGAACCGGTCGAGACCGGCATAAGCACCAGCTTCCTGGGTCATCCGCGCATCGGGTCCGATCACGCGAATCGAAGGTAGATTGTGGCGCTTCCCCGCTTCGAAATCGTTGGGGTCGTGCGCCGGCGTGATCTTCACGACTCCGGTTCCGAACGTCCTATCGACCATCGGGTCGGCAATCACAGGTATTTCGCGGCCCACGAGGGGAAGCCGTACCAGTTTGCCGATCAGATGGCGATATCGCGCATCGTCCGGATGAACGGCGACGGCGGTGTCGCCCAACATTGTTTCGGGCCTCGTAGTAGCTAACGTGACGCTATCGCTACCATCAGCGAGCGTATAACGAATGTGCCAGAGATGCCCGTTGGCGGCTTCATGAATGGTCTCGACATCGGATATGGCCGTATGGCAATCCGGACACCAATTCACCATGTAGTCGCCGCGGTAAATGAGTCCCGCTTCCCACAGGCGAACAAACGTTTCGCGAACGGCACGGGACAGACCCGCATCCATCGTGAAGCGCTCGCGCGACCAATCTACGCTCGCGCCTTCGCGCCGTATTTGCAGATTGATCTTGCCGCCATATTCTTCCTTCCATTGCCAGACGCGGCGTTCGAACTCCTGGCGGCCGAGTCCGACGCGCGTTAGCTTTTCCTTCGCAAGCTGCCGCTCGACAACCATTTGAGTAGCGATACCGGCGTGGTCGGTTCCGGGGAGCCAGAGAGTGTTGTAGCCGAGCATGCGACGCCAGCGTACGGCTACATCCATCACCGTATGGTCGAGCATGTGCCCGATATGCAGGGAGCCGGTGACATTCGGCGGGGGAATGACAAGGGAAAATACCGGCTGGTTGGGCTTTATCTCGGCGCGATAAAGAGCGTGATCGATCCACCATTGGGCCCAATGGGGCTCAAAACGTTGAGGTTCATAGACCTTTTCAAGTTCCATCCCGGAACTTTCAGCGTAGCATTCAGCAACACTTTGGCGACTGACGCCACGCGCGCAAAGCATAAGACATTCAGCAGGTTGACACTCGGGCTAACGACTGTGTTCTAATGACTTTATAAACGTTATCCGCACGGGGCTGGAAGGTAGGCACGTGTGCGGATAAGCAGATGCTCCTCAGTAGCTCAACGGTAGAGCATTCGGCTGTTAACCGAAGGGTTGTAGGTTCGAGTCCTACCTGAGGAGCCAATTCTTTTCAACGACTTACGCCCCCGCCCAACTCCCCGATGACCCTCAAAAATGCCCGACTGTGGGGACTTTTGTGGGTACTCCCCCTCAAAATCCTGCGTAAACCCGGGCGATTCTGAGCAATCGCGCGCGCCGTTTTTCGGCGCAATTGGGAGCTCCATCAGCTCCGGTGCGTGACCGTTGTTGAGCGTCTTGCCGCCATTCTGCGGCGACTGTGGGGACTTTTGTGGGGACCCCTGCTGTGACTCATTCGCGGGGCTCGACTTACGGACAATTGCTTCAAGCGCACTGCGCTTTGCTTCCATCCGAATGTGGCTGTAATGCTTCAGCATCTGCTTCGAGACGTGGCCGGCGATGTCCATGATCGTCTGGTCGCCCGCGCCGCTCTCGGCAAGCTCGGTGATGAGCGTGTGGCGGTTGTCATGCCAGCGTCCTTTCACCCCGGCATTCGCTCGCACCTTGGTCCAGACGGTCTTGAGGGTGGTCACGTGGCGCGAGGGGTCCGTCGGCTGGGGCGAGCCGAATGGAAAGACATACCACTCTGGCTGCGGCGCTCCAAACTTCTGCTTGTACCACTCGACGTAATCGGTGAGCACGGCAAACAGTTCCGAGTTCAGAGGAATCGTTCTGCCCTCCCCGCCTGCCGTCTTGGCGCGGCCCACAGCCAGATACTGCTTGGCGAAGTTGATCTGGGCCCAGGTCAACTGCTTGATCTCTCCATCGCGCATCCCGGCATTGAGGGCCAGCGTCAGCGCGAGATAGATGTGGGGTGAGCGGGCCTTGGCCGCCTCTGC
>DASZZA010000279.1:0-2587 GCA_035545135.1 Lacipirellulaceae bacterium
CTAAGTACCGTGGCGACGGTCAAACGTTCCTACGGACCGCAGATCATTAATCGCTACAACATGTATCCCTCGGCCTCGATCACCGGCGAACCGGCTGCCGGCCGCAGCACCGGCGAAGCGCTCCAATTGATGGAGCAGATCGCCGACCAGGATTTACCGGCGGGCATGGGGTACGAATGGACCGGTATGGCGTACCAGGAGAAGCGCGTGGGCGGCGAAGCGATTTGGGTGTTTTCGATGGCTGTGCTCCTCGTGTATTTGGTGCTCGCGGCACAGTACGAAAGCTGGTTCATACCCTGGGCCGTAATTCTCGTCGTGCCTTTAGGCTTATTGGGTGCCGTGGCTGCTGTCTCGCTCCGCGGTATGGATAACAATATATACACCCAGATCGGCATTGTTCTGATCATCGCGCTGGCGAGCAAGAACTCGATCCTGATCGTAGCATTTGCGCGCGAACTGCGTTCCCGCGGCGAAACCATTCATCATGCTGCCGCCCACGCGGCCCGACTCCGTTTCCGGCCAATTCTGATGACCTCCTTCGCGTTCATTCTTGGCGTCGTGCCTCTGGCCATCGCCCGCGGCGCCGGCGCCGCCGGTCAGCGTGCCCTGGGAACCGCCGTACTCGGAGGTATGCTCGCCTCCACGTTGCTCGCCGTGTTCTTCGTCCCGGCGTTCTTTGTTGTCTTTCAATCGCTCAGCGAATGGTGGGGACACGGCCGGCCAGTAGAAATTCCGATGGCCACCGAATTGGGCCGAGTGTCCGGTCACAACTGACCGAATTAACTCTTTCAGCCGCCGAATTTAGAGCTCTAACAAAATGGCCGGGGACTGTCCCAATTTTGCTGAGTCTTCGGAGCAAAATGGGATCGTCCCCCTCTCCGAAGCCTTTTTGTTAGAAGCTCTTAATAGCTCGAACTGTTCCGGCAGTTCCCAACTCAACGATTGCACCTGCGACTTAGTCCGGTTGTAACGGCTGGTCGCCGGCTGCCAATTCCCCATCGGGATAGACGTCGCTGCGGCTTTGAGGCCGGTTCGAACAGTCTCGATCTGCACATTCTTAAGCTATGGTTTCACAGGCGCGGGGCATCGATGGCGACAGCCGAACCGACGGCAAAGCGCGTCCCAATTATCGTAGCGAGCGGCGGGGTTTATTCCCGCCGGGATGAACCACTAATACGCGCAGATTCCACTGCCGCTTGCAGTAACGGCGAAACTATCGCCGGTGAAGCATTCGAGATTGGCTATCCCATGATTGTTATTGTCGGTGCCATCGTTGTGATTGGGGCGGTGCTGGGCGGCTTTTCGATGGCCGGCGGGCACATCGGCGCGCTCGTTCACCCATCCGAACTGGTGACGATCGGCGGCGCCGCACTCGGCGGCCTCATCGTAAGCTGTCCGAAGAAGGTCCTCGTTGATCTCGTGAAGGGGCTAATCCAGTCGGTCAAGGGCTCACCCTACAACAAAAAGGCGTATGAGGAAGCATTCAAGTGCCTCTACGATCTACTGCGACTCGCGCGCCGCGATGGCATGCTCGCGCTCGAGTCACACATTTCGAAACCGGAAGAAAGCAGCATCTTCGGCAAGTATCCGAAAGTGGCCAACGACCATCACTTGCTGCATTTCATTTGCGGCGGCATGGGACCGCTGATCGACGCGACGGTGAAACCGGAACAAATGGCCGAGTTGCTCGAAGGGGAGCTCAAAGTGATGGAAGAAGAGCACCACGCGCCGATGCTCGCCCTGCAGAAAACGGCCGATGCCTTGCCAGGGTTCGGCATCGTGGCGGCTGTGCTGGGAATCGTGGTGACGATGGCCCACATCGACGGGCCGCCGGGTGAAATCGGCGAGCGTGTCGGTGCCGCGCTGGTCGGAACGTTTTTGGGAATTTTGTTGTCGTACGGATTTGCGGCACCGCTTTCGACTCGAATGCAATTCTTGGCCGAGGCCGAAGGCGCATTCTTTCGCACCATGGCGGCGGTGATCGTCGGCTTTGCGAACAATCTGCCGCCGAAGGTCGCCATCGAAATGGCACGCCGCGGCATCGCTCGCGAGTTTCGACCCGAACGCGAAGAACTCGACGGATGGTTCAAAGAAGCTGAAGCAGCATAAGGAACGTGTCAGGCGTTGCGTGTCAGCCTCGATTGCTTATACCGGACACCTGAAACCTGACACCTAATACACATGGCAGGACACGGCGGTGGTGCTTGGAAAGTGGCGTACGCGGACTTCGTGACCGCGATGATGGCGTTTTTCCTCGTTATGTGGATCACCTCGCAAAGCGACGAAGTGAAAAAAGCGATCGGCGGTTACTTTCAAGATCCGTGGGGCTCCTTCTCGGAAGATACGACGCCCACCGTGAAGACTCCCGCCGGCCTGAAAGGCGACGCCCCGTTTGCCGACAGCGCATCGGGAATTCTGCCGAACCGCTGGCCGCAGGCCAATCAGGATAACGCCACCGATAAGCAACCGGGCGCCGCATCAGTTTGGCAGCAGAAGTCAAAAGTCCACTTGGTTACGAACAACGACCGAAATCTGCCGTCGCTGATCATTAACTTCGACGACGGCTCTGCCGATCTGACGCGCGATG
>DASZZA010000280.1:0-3430 GCA_035545135.1 Lacipirellulaceae bacterium
GATGAAGGAGTCGGAAGAGCGCTACACGCAATGGGTGCGTGCAACCTTTCCTTATGTTGATTCGTTCCGCGCTCCCGTTCTCAAGCAATTCGACGAATGGCTCCATCGTTCTGAAGCGGCCAAGCACTACGAAAAATGGACGAACCGCTACACACTCACCAAAGCCTGGGAGTTCCGCAGCGGTTACCGCTTCACCAAGCTCAGCGACACCGACGGCCAATGGCAGAAGAAGCAAGGCGTCGATCCGCTCGAAATGTATGTCATGGTCGGCTCCTTTGCGAAAACCGGACCTCGCCGTGAACAGAAAGGCCACGAAACGTGGACCCTCTCCACCGAGGCCGGCAAGCAGCAGGCTGAGCAGTTGTTCACCGTCATCGGCCTGACGCACCGCGATATCAAGCCGCTATTCTCGCCCGTCATTTACCCATCGGGCAGCAAACACGGGGCCACTACCTTCGCGCAAGCGATCTTTTACAACGCCAATGAGCAGCAGCCGAACGCCGTCGGCACAAAGTCGAAGACGCAGGCAAAGCTCGGCTGGGATACGCTCAACTGGGACCCCTCCACGAACGTCCCCGAATGGGGCACGAAGTTGGCGTCCTCGTCTGCCAAATGGCCATGGGAAATCTTCTCGTCGAGCAAAACCCTGTCCAGTTCCGCGAAGGTAAAACTTAACTGGCAGGCCAAGTTGATGCCGGTCACCAAAACGCGCCTCAAAGGCGCCGTTACGATGCCGATGTCGCTCGATATGAATGCCAACGTGGCCGCGGCCTACGCCCTATTCGACAAAATGGTCTCCCACTAGCCGCATGTAACACCATGTATCGAGACGCGTACTAGCAATCGGGCATACTAGCCATGCGAAGCTCAGCCAAACATGATCGAGCCAGTATCGTTCGCCGCGGCATCGCGACGCTCGAGTTCGCCATGGCATTACCGTTCCTGCTGTTGTTGATGGTCGGGATTACCTGGCTGGGCTTCTCGGTCGTCACGCAAACGGAAGTGCTCGTCCAGGCACGAGACAAAGCTTGGACGCGGCGGTTCGACAACCCCAAGCAGAAGCCGCTGCTATTTCCGGCCGGATTGGTCGTCGCCAAGAACCCGTTGTATTCGTACTCGGACGACTACGTCACGGAAACAGTCACCAAGCCGGTCGATGTCAGCCCGATATTCAAAGCCGCGCCGGCCCCCAAGGCTTCCCACACGATTCTTTCGGGCTCGTGGGATCATCGCGCGATGGACATGAACAGCCCGCCGAACTTTAAGCTGTATTTTACGGCGGCCGCCAATGTCGTGACTGGTAACATTCAGACGCAACTTGGATCGCTTTCGAACCTGATCGAAAGTGTCGAAAATTCGGGGGCAGCGGTCATTGCTCAAGCACTAACCCAAGGCAGCAATTTCGACGGTATGAATTCGTCATCGAACTCGGCCGGCCGTCAGGCCGAACAAGAAACGAAGCAAAAGGAACAGGCGGACAAGGCCAAACTGCAGCAGGAATTGAGTAAGTTGGGCGGCGTCATTAACCCCTTAAATAACCAAGTGATGCCGGTATCCGGCGGCGAGCTCGACCAGACAAATGACGAACTCGATACGCTGAAAGCGCAGCTTTATGCGAAGCAACAGGCTCCAGCGTCGACCAACGCAGATCAAGAAAAGAAACGGCTAGCGGAAATCGATCAACTCAAGCGGCAAATCGAGTTACTTCAGGATAAGAAACAGCGAATCGAATCCGAAATCCGCGGAATCACGGAAGAATTGAAAGCGTACGATGACTGACCATTCACAGAACGCGCCGAAGCTCACGTCACATGAGACGCAGAGCCCACCTCGCCATCTGATACGCGGATTTCGCGCTGCGCTGACGCTGGCAATCGTGATGTCGGCATGCTACGTCTCTTACGGTTTTGGTCGGCTGTGGCACGAATGGCGACAAATCGGCACGGCCAATGCCGCGGCCCGCGCCGCGTCGAGCCACGCCGGGCCCGACCTGTTGCCGCTGACTGGCCAATGGTCGTTCGGCGGCCTCAATTGGAATCTCCGCTCGCAAAAAGTTCCCTGCACTGAAATCGCACGAAGATTCGAGACGCTGGCTACGTACAAACGAAGCTGCGCGTCAACAGATCTACCCGATGTCGGAAACAAGCTCGTCGATCTTGCTCGGCAACTGCACATCGAGCCCATCCAGCGCGGGAGCAACCAAATCTATCGCGTCGACCAGCCCGGGCTCAAAGCTCAACTGGTTGTCGGCCCAGTGAATGGCCGACCCGGTGCCATCTCCCTCGCCGCCGCATTTGGGCAATCGACCGACGAGTGGCAACTCCTGGAATTCACGCCGCGAAATTGGGCCAGCGTGGCAAATAATGACACACCGCACCTCTTGCCGCTCCCAGCAGCCGCACGACGCCAAGCGGGCCGGTTCTCCGATGACGGTCGGCTTCTGCTGGAGCTCGTAACCGTCGATTCCGACGCCGATACGCTGCTTGCCATGTGGAAACAGCAGGGTTGGCAATTTCGCCCGACTCCGTTTGCCGGCCCCAACGACTTCAGCTACCTGTGCGGTCGCGGAAGCGATGTTATCTATGCCTGGTCGGCTAGTCCGCGCGAATCGCTGCACAATCTGATGCTTGTCCGTGCTCCTGCCAGTGCGGATACTCAATGAATCGCGTCTGTTTGAGGAGTATTAAGCATGAACAACGTGGCAAAGCTTTCACTGGCGGTCGTACTCGCGCTAATCGCGGCCGTATTAAACGCGATGTGGCTGAGCGCCGAAAAGCGACCGACAATGTACGTTGCCGCCAGCACGGATCTCGGTGCCGGACAAACCATCACCGACGCCATGCTCGCTCCCGTCCCCGTGCCTGGCAATCCCGATACACTTCGCCAATCGCTCATTCCTTACGCGAATCGGGCCATTCTGCTCGGCCGACCGACTTCGCGCATTTACATACGCGGCGACATGTTCTTCGAGCGCGACATTAAAGCACCCATGGAATTGGCGAAGTTCGACGTCCTCGGTCCATTCAAATTGATCAGCGTCGGCTCGCGGTTCACCCAGCCCAACTCGAAGCAGGATGAATCGCAACTCGACGCCGGCGGCAATAACATTACCATCGCCGTGGATGCCAAGTTCGACGAGCGCACTCGGCGTCTGCTGCAAATTATCGAATCTGGCCACGGCTCGGGAAGTGCACCGCGCATCATCGCCATTCAGGTCATTCCCAAAGACGAACAAGCTGCCTTACCGCCTCCGGACGACAAAAACATCGTCTATCAAACCGTTCAATTGGATGGCATTGCCAACGTGCCGCGTGTCCTTTTGGCCGGAGACGTCATCCGCTTCGTTATCCCCGCGAACGATACGCCCTAATCCAAGATGCGGCCATGAAGATTTGGTACAACAACATCATCGATACCGAGCGGCACGTTG
>DASZZA010000281.1:0-3290 GCA_035545135.1 Lacipirellulaceae bacterium
AGGACAGCATCGGCACGCTATTGGTGCCGTTGAAGGTCAATACATCCTTTTGCACAAACACGGTCGATTGGCCGGTGGCGAAATTGCCGGTGTCGGTCAATTTCGTCGGACCCGGCACACCGTTGTTGAGGCTGGCGAAGATTGTCAGTTGGGGGGTTGGATTCGTCGGCAGGAACGTTTCCGTCACGCTGGCCACGCCGCTGGCTCCCGGTCCCATCGGAATCACCGACGGATTGCCAGCCAAAGCAGCGCTGGTGACTAGCTTGTCCGGATCGTTTTCCGTCACCTTGAAATCGATCAGCGCGTCCGAACCGCTGCTGCCGGGGAAATCCAGGAACGAGCCCTGAAATTTCAGGCCGATGTCGTTGGTGATCGGGTCGACGTAGGCGTCGACATTGACGCCCCCGGCACTGGGCATATCACCGGTGCCAAGATATGAGAAGTCACTGAACGTCAGTGAACCAATCGTGATCGACGGGTTAGCGCCGCCCGAATGGTCGATCAGGACCGAGAGGGTCGTGGGAGGAATGATAATGGGCGTCGCAAGTGCCTTGCCCGGCATGAATGCCCCAACCGCAAGCGCTAGAAAAGCGCTGCCACACAACACGGTTTTAATGTTCATTTGCGCCTCAGGTGTCTTCCGGGGTGTCAAGTCGTTAGCTTTTTCCAGTTATGCGAATCATTGCATTTGCGCACGCAGAGCTGTCGCGGGAGGTTCTTGGGCCTGCGACAACATCTCGGCGATCAGGCCTTCGTCCGGTTGCGCGAGTGACACGGGCGCGCAACAACTCACGAACGACTGATCACAGGGACGTTGCAGATGAGAACCCAGGAGGAACCGGATCGGCTCAACTCGCTGAAAATGAATTGTCGGGTTCTCGGTTCAGATCATTAGCGTTGCCAGCTCAGACCGGGGAATGTTCGCGTTGGCTTTACCTTGTGTGTAAGAGCTCGCCCTGACGAGACACTCGTCCCGCAACAGCCATCTTCGAAGGCATGTTGGCGACGTCTCGGAGATCAGGTCTTCGCCTTTCTTGGCCGCCAAAGCGCGAACCAACGGAGAAAAGCTGATCACGGGGACGATGCCAAGCGAAATCCAAGAGGAGCCTGTGCTCAACTCAATTGATTGTAGATTTCGCGGTCCAAATCACTGGCGTCGCCGTCTCAGGAGCTTCAGAAGGTGAGGGCACCGAGGCCCATTGCACCACCGCATGATGACCGATCGAGGCGGCTAATGCAACTAGATTCTCAAAATAATTTGGAAGTTCTTCCAGCAGCCACGGAATTCCCGGAAGTCATCGTCCCCACTGGCCCCCTAGGTCGAGGCGATTGTCGATCGGCCGGGCTACCATCCTGCGGGCCGGCTTGAGGGATCGACGGCTTATCCCCTCCCATTAGTTTGGTTGACCCTCGTTTTGCCTGCATGCTATAAGTAAAGGTGAGCGGACAGTTTACGTTTTTTATCGCCAAGGCCGGCGAATCCGCATAACTGGCAGAGTTTCTTGCCGGTCGCGGGTGGGGTGGGGCCCCGACCAGGCATAGCTCCCCGTTTTCCGGCCTAGCAGACAGCCCATAATCCCGGCGTGCCCATGGCCCTCGTGACGATTCGGATCCTGGACGGTGCCGACCGGGGGCGTCTGTACGACCAAATCGCCACGCCGATCACGATTGGTCGTGAGGAGGGCAACGACATCCAACTCGCCGACGAGCGCGTCAGCCGCTTCCATCTGAAGATCCAAGAGGACCAGGACAAGGTCGTCCTGACGGATCTCGACAGCACCAACGGCACCAAAGTCAATGGCGACGACACGCATCTGCGCATCCTTCGCTATGGCGATATGATCACCGTTGGGCGTTCTGTGCTCTTGTACGGATCGCAGGAACAAATCGCGCGACGCCTGGCCAATCTGCGTGAAGCCGAGCCCACGAATCTGGGCACGGTCGGCGGCAATATCGACGACGAGGAAGGCGCGGATGCCAGCCTCGACTTCGAGCTCGGCTGGAGCGGCGCAACCGGCTCGCAAGCGATCCTGCACCGATTATCTCCGCCCGAGCTGCCTGAGCGTTTGGGGCCTTGCCAGGCGGCGCAGCTCTCGGAATTGCTCGAATACCTGCACGTGCGCATTCGCTCGCTGCTCGAGTCGGTGAAGGTCGACGAGAAAAAAGAGCGTATCACGCTCGACGAGCGGCAGTGGCAGAATCTGCTCGACTTGCAGTCG
This sequence comes from Lacipirellulaceae bacterium, assembly GCA_035545135.1. GTDB lineage: Bacteria > Planctomycetota > Planctomycetia > Pirellulales > Lacipirellulaceae > JABDGM01. Next base: position 2,220 of record DASZZA010000281.1, read on the forward strand.
CGCTTGGCCACGTATCTACGGTCGATCGGCCGGCCCCAAGAGGAAGAGTAGCCGCCGGCTGTCGACCCTCGGCCCGTCTTTGCTAGAATTGCTAGCGCCACGAAGTTTCGCGCGCAGCCGGTTCATCTGCAGGGCTGCCGGCATTTGTCTGGGGCCAAAAAATCGCAAGTGCTCGCCTGCTTGCGGTCACATGCCCGAACGGATTCTTTTCTGCCCGAGGGACCGAGTATGACGAGCGGCCGCTTCGTTCATCTGCACTGCCATAGTCATTACAGCCTGCTGGACGGCGCCAGCCCCATCGACGGCCTGATCGCCAAGGCCAAGAACCAGGGAATGAACGCCCTGGCGCTGACGGACCATGGCAATCTGTACGGCGCACTGGAATTCTATGAAGCGGCCAAGGCCGAAGGCATCAATCCGATCATCGGCTACGAGGCGTACATAGCGCCGGGCAGCCGCTTTCAAAAGGACGTGGATGCCAATCAAGAAGCCAGCTATCACCTCACGCTGTTGGCCCAGAACCGCACGGGCTTTCAGAACCTGGTGAAGCTCGCCTCGAGCGCCTTTCTCGAAGGGTTCTACCGCAAGCCGCGCATCGACAAGGAACTGCTCGCGGCCCACAGCGAGGGGCTGATCTGCCTCAGCGGCTGCGTGTCGGGCGAGTTGAGCCGGTCGCTTTTGCGCGGTTCGGCGGCCGAGCCCGATTGGAACGAGATCGAAAAAATCATTACCTGGTTCAGCCAGACGTTCGGCGATCGCTACTTCCTCGAGATTCAGAACAACGGCCTCGAGATCCAGCGGATGGCGCTCGAAGGCACGGTGCGCGTGGCCCAGCGAATGGGCCTGCCGCTGGTGGCCACCAGCGACGCCCACTACGTGAACCGCGAGGACGCCGAAGCGCAGGACGTCCTCCTGTGCATTAACACGGGCCGCTTCCGCACCGACGTCAATCGCATGCGGATGGAAGGAAACGAGTTCTTCTTGCGTGGGCCGGAGGAAATGTATCAGGCATTTCCGGGTCTCGAAGATGCGGTGGCGCGCAGCCAGGAAATCGCCGACTCGGTGTCGATC
>DASZZA010000282.1:0-2821 GCA_035545135.1 Lacipirellulaceae bacterium
ACGGCCGGGTAGGCCTGGCACCGGCGTCCGTCGACGACGCCCGCGGCCGCGAGAATTTGCAGCCCGTGGCAAATGGCTGCGATGGGTTTTTCGGCTGCCGCGAAGTGCCGCACGATTTCGAGCACGCGCTGATTGAGCCGCAAGTACTCGGGGGCTCGTCCGCCGGGCAGCAAAAGGGCGTCGTACGAATCCGGGTTCACGTCGTCAAACGCGAAGTTCAACCGAAATCGGTACCCTGGCTTCTCCGTGTACGTTTGATGGCCCTCGAAATCGTGAACTGCAGTCGCGACCACGGAAATCACGATGCCGTAGACGGTTCAAGCAAGAAATCCGGTAACCTTTGCACACGGCCGTCGCGGTCGATGCAGGCCAGCGTGCTCTCGCCCTCGGCGACCAATTCGTTGCCGCGGAAAACCCGGTACTCGTGATCGATGCGCGCACCTCGCGAGCGGACGGTGCGAATCACGATTCGCAGCGTGTCGCCAAATTTCGATGGCCGGTGGAATTTGCAGGCGATCTTGTTCACGACGAGCAGAATGCCATCGCGTTCCAACTGCGCGTAGTCGTAGCCGAGCGCTAAGAGCTGCTCGACGCGTGCAAGTTCGAAGTACTGAAAGTAATTCGCGTGATGCACGAATCCTTGCGCATCGGTCTCGTAGTAACGAACGCGGATTTCTGTTTCGTGTTCCGGAAGCATGCTGAGGCGATTTACGACAAGGGACCGACCACCCCCTATGGCCGAGGCGCTTATCGTACCGTTTTCCGTGCCACCGACCAACATCGGTGGCGCTCGGCGAGTTGCAAAACTGCTGTAAACGCTTATAGTTACGAAAGCGGCGGAAGCCCCGGGTCGGACGGCCCGGATGGTTCAAAGACTGACAAACCCGGCTTGCTCTTTTAGGGAAGGATTTAGCTATGAGTACCGGTGAAGGTTCCGGCGCGGGGGCAGGAACGGAATTTGCGACAGCGCGCGGCCGCGATTATCCCTCGATACGCCAATTCACGGTCTTCCTCGAAAACCGGGTCGGGCAATTGCTCGACGTGGTCCGCCGCTTCGAGGGCAGCAATGTGCGAATCGTGGCGCTGACCATCTCGGATTCAACCGAGTGCGCGCTCGTGCGGTTTCTGCTCAGCGACCCGGAGCAGGGTCGCGAAATACTGGAGCGGGCTGGGCTGGCGATTGTTGAATCGGACCTGATTGGCGTCGAATTGCCCGATTCGCCGCAGCCCATGTTGCAGATTTGCACCGCGCTGCTGGCGGCCGAAGTGAATATTACCCAGATTTATCCACTGTTGTTTCGCCCGACTGGCCGACCGGCCGTGGCGCTGATGGTCGACAACATCGAAATCGCCGTTGAAACCCTCCGCATGAAAGGCTTCCACGCCATCAACGAGGATGAACTGAAAGATATGTAATAGCCGGGAGCGCGAGCAGGCGCATGGAGACCAATTTGACGTAGTTTGTCTTCTGACTCCCGCTCCTTGCCCCCTGCTCCACGCAACTATGCCTATCCAAGTCACCTGTCCCGGCTGCATGAAGCGATTCAGCGTCGCAGATAAATTTGCCGGCCAAAAGGGGCCCTGCCCCAAGTGCAAGACGATCATCACGATCCCCAAGAAAGAGGACGAGGTGATCATCCATGCGCCCGATCATTCCGAGGCGGGCGCCGTAGGCGTTAGCGGTCGACACGTTCTCAAGACCTTCAAGCGCAAGGATACAAAATTCCAACCGCTTGTGTTCACCGGGGTGGTTGCCGCGGTACTCATCGCGCTGCTCATCGCGCTGGTAATACGCAGCACCGGCGGCGCGGAACTTTGGCTGAAAGGCCTTGCCGCCGTTGTACTCGGGCCACCGCTCGCCTGGGCCGGTTATACGTTTTTACGCGATCCGGAGCTGGAAGCGTACCAGGGAATACCCGTTGTGATTCGGTCGATTGCCTGCGGACTTGTTTATGCGGTGCTGTGGGGCGTGTACTGGTTCCTGGGAGAACGTTTTTTCGGACCCGACGCGATGCAGAAAGGATTAGAAATCTGGCAGATGATCGTTCTGGTCATCCCGGTATTTGCCGCTGGCACGCTGGCAGCTTATGCGTCGTTCGATCTCGATCCGGGAAGCGCTTTTTTTAATTGCGCGATGTACTTCGCTGTAACTGTGATCCTGCGACTGGTGGCCCACTTACCTGCCCTTCCCGGTTTGGGCGGTTCCTAATGCTCCTTTTCCTACCCATCGGGCATCGTCGATGCAACACAGCAGAGCAAGTTAGCGTCTGTTTTGTGTTTTTTTGTGCTTATCGTAGCGATTGAATAGTGTAGTTGTTGTGGAATCGATCTACGACATCCCCGAAGTCGGCCGCTGGCGCTCTGCGACAGGGCGTGTGCGGATTCCGCCTGGCGTCGATGTTCCGCTGACGAAGCGGGTACGGCGAATCATCGATTCGGTTCCCTTTCGCCGCCTCGCGCAGATCAGCCAACTGGGATTAGTGCGTCTCATTTACCCGGCCGCCAATCATACGCGGCATGAACACTCGCTGGGAGTCTTCCTCGCGGCGATCGAGTACCTCGATCGGCTGGCGACCGACGAACGATTTGCGGCCGCGGTTTCTCCGAGAGACGCGGAGTTGTTGCTTGCGGCCGCGTTGTTGCACGACGTCGGGCATTGGCCGTTCGGTCATCCGATCGAAGACTTGGACCTGCCCCAGATTCCCAGCCATGAGGAGCTTGCCGGCCGGCACATACTCAGCCGCGAGTTGGCAATTGTCTTGCAGGACGATTGGCGACTGGAGCCCAGCGAGGTAGCGGCCCTGGTATGCGGAAAGGTGGG
>DASZZA010000283.1:0-9929 GCA_035545135.1 Lacipirellulaceae bacterium
AGCGGAAACTGCTGCTCGATGTGCGATTTGGGTTAGACCAGTACATCAATCTGCGTCCGGTGAAGTTGTTTCCGGGCGTCGAGACGCCACTCAAGGACAAGGGACCCGATGAAATCGATTTCATCGTGGTGCGCGAGAACACTGAGGATCTGTACTGCGGCGCGGGGGGCTTTATGCACAAAGGCACGCCGCACGAGGTCGCCACGCAGATGGCGATTTACACGCGCCGCGGTTGCGAGCGGTGCATCCGATACGCGTTCGAGTTGACTCGCAAGCGCAACAATCCAAAAGGGAAGAAGCTGACGCTTGTCGCCAAGACGAACGTGCTCACGGTCGGCCACGATCTGTGGTGGCGCACGTTCAAGGACGTGGCCGACGAGTACCCGGACGTGCAGACCGACTACAACCACGTCGACGCTTGCTGCATGTGGATCGTGAAGAACCCTGAGTTTTACGACGTGATCGTGACCACAAACATGTTCGGCGACATCATCACCGATCTATCGGGCATCATCCAAGGCGGCATGGGCGTGGCGGCCGGCGGCAACATCAACCCGGAGCCGGGCGGCACGAGCATGTTCGAGCCGATGGGCGGCAGCGCCCCGAAATATACAGGCACTGGCAAGATCAATCCGATCGCCGCCATCAATGCCGTGAGCATGATGCTCGACCAACTCGGCGAAGCGAAAGCGGCGGCGCGCGTGATGAAAGCTATCATGCACGTTACCGGAACGAAAATGAAAAGCCAGGCGGCCGGCAAGATGGGTTACACGACCAGCCAGGTGGGCGATTTGGTGTGCGAGGCGCTGTGACTGTTCGGCCGTTTTCGCCGGTTTCGAAAAGGATTTCGTTCCGCCCGGTAATGGCACAGCCTTGATTGCAACACTCGGCGCGCCGTTTGCGGCCTAGCGAGAGGCTCGCCTTTGATAGGCTGGTAGCGATATACTACTCGGCGTTGCCAGACTCAACGGCACACAGCCTCATATGAATTGTTGCGAATTTGCAGTTAACGAGAACAGTATTCGACGAGGCCCCTGCCATGCCAAAACTAAACGAATTGCTAGGTAAAGACGCAGATTCTCTTCTCAGCTACCGTTGCAAGGGCATTCCGAAGGAATCGCTCAACTTGCCCGGGCCCGACGTGGTTGACCGCATTTACCGGTTGAGCGATCGAAATCCGCGGGTGCTTGTGAACCTGCAGCGGATGATCGCCTGCGGACGGCTGAGCAACACCGGTTATCTGTCGATCTTGCCTGTCGACCAGGGAGTTGAACATTCGGCGGGCGCGTCGTTCGCCCCCAATCCCGAGTATTTTGATCCGGAAAACATTGTGAAGCTAGCAATCGAAGGCGGCTGCAACGCCGTGGCATCAACGTTCGGCGTGCTGGGAATCGTCGCGAGAAAGTACGCGCACAAAATTCCGTTCATCGTAAAAATCAATCACAACGAGCTGCTCACCTATCCAAACAAGTTCGACCAGGTGATGTTTGGAAAGGTCGAGGAAGCATACAACATGGGCGCCGCGGCCGTGGGCGCGACGATCTACTTTGGCTCGGACGAAGCCACGCGGCAGATCGTGGAAGTCGGCGCCGCGTTTGCGCATGCCCATTCGCTCGGCATGGCGACGGTGCTGTGGTGCTATTTGCGCAACAGCGCGTTCAAGGCGGATAAGGATTACCACGTGTCGGCCGACCTTACCGGACAGGCGAATCATTTGGGCGTTACGCTGCAGGCCGACATCATCAAGCAGAAACTGCCCGAGAACAACGGCGGCTACAATGCGCTGAAGTTCGGCAAGACCTCGCCGCTTGTGTATGAGAAGTTGACGACCGATCACCCGATCGATCTGTGTCGCTACCAGGTGGCCAACTGTTACATGGGGCGCTGCGGCCTGATCAATTCGGGCGGGGCATCAAGCGGTGCTGGCGACCTCGCCGAGGCGGTCCGCACAGCCGTGATCAACAAACGTGCCGGCGGCATGGGCCTCATCAGCGGCCGCAAGGCGTTTCAGCGCCCCATGGCCGAGGGCGTCGAACTGCTCCACGCGATCCAAGATGTGTATCTCGACTCGCAGGTCACGGTCGCGTAGCTCGATTTGACAAGGGCGGCGGATGAAGCTTCTCTGGTGGAGGCCGGGGCTGCTTTTCTGGCCACTTTTCAGTTGGCACGGTGCCCATGCCGGAGCAAATTTAGTTGCGATTTCTCGTCGCGCCCTTTATCTTCGGTAGTGCGCGGAGGTCCTCGGGCCGCGCAATGTGTTCGAAGTAGCTTTCCAGGTTCCGCTCCACAAAGTGTACATATCTTCGAACGATTTCTGGTCTCCCCGTAACCGCAACGTGAGCATCCTGACATGCCTGCCTTCCTGACTAACGGCGATTTTCTTAGAAGTGAATGGGCCCCGGTAATTGGCGTGGGTCTGGCGTTCTTCCTCGTGCAAATGTTGCTTTGCGTCTCATTCTGTATTCGCGTCCACCGGCAAGAACGAGCAATCAGATGGCTGTGCCGCGATTTGGACCGAGGAGGCGATGGCCGGTCCAACATTCGATCGATGTCTCCCATACACGCCTGGCTTAAGTGGGTCGTGGTTAATTTCCCCGCCGATGCGGCGTCGTCGGGCAACTTCACTCGCGAAGACGCTCTTACCGAATTGGACGTGCAAATCGCAGGCGATGGTCGCTATCTATTGCTTCAGCGGATGGGAGTGATGGCGCCGCTGTTGGGCGTCATTCTGACGGTCGCCGGGTTTTACTGGCTTCACGTCAGCGAAAAGGATCAATCCTTGCAGACGATTCTATGGGCCGTGACTCCTCTCGTCAGTGGAGTGGGCACCGGCGCCGTGTTGGCGCTTATCAACCAGGGTCTGCTGCACATTGCCGGTCAGCGCGTCGAGTCCTTGCGAATGAAGGCCCGAACGTGGTTCGACACGGTCGTATGGAATCGCCTCCGGTCCCGTGCACCAGACAGCAGTTTCACGACTGCCCAGGTATTGGAACATTTCATTCAGACGGCATTGGACGACATGAACCGCCTGAGCGACACGTTGGCACACGCCGCGGAAATCAGCGCCGCGATGTCTGCGCTTCCCAGTCAATTTCGAAGGATCCTGGACAGAAAATTTCCGGCCCATGAAAGTAACGCCGCCGCGGGCCCGACGAGTCGAGTGGTTACACCGCTCCCTCGTCCTGCCACAGTAACACGGCCGATTTCGGCCAAATAGGACATTTCCTATGCAACTCGAACGAGTAACATCCGGTTCCGGCCAAGCGACGCTTGCCGGGTGGATTTCCAGCAACGACGTTACCCTGTTCACAACGGTGTTGGTCATGGCAATTGCCATGTTTCTACACGCCAAGCTGACCAGGGGAGCCAAGGAAAACGTTCAGGTCCATCAAGTAAATGATGCGTTGACCCAGCGTCTCAAAGCTACCACCGGGGAGCTGGATGCTTCCAAAGATTTATTCAACCAGACACAAAGGAAGCTCACGCTGACTCAAGAACAACGAGATCAACTTCGCAACCAGTTAGTCGACAAATTGTCTGCGCTCGCTGCGCTTAACACGAAGCTCGACACACTGTTGAATGAAAAAAACCTGTTGGAGTCGCGCCAGCGATCGTTGATTTCAACGAGGGATTCGCTTTCGAAAGAAAAGACTGAACTGCTCACGCTACAAGCGTCGCTCATCGGCGCCCGCGATTCCTTGAAATCAAGGAATGTCGATTTGCGCCAACAATTGGAAATGATCTCGAGTCAGCTCGCGGATAAAGTCACCGCGCTCGAAAAGGCGGAGCAAGAACGAGCGCGTCTGAAGAAACAGGCTGATGAACTGGATGCGATCGTCGGCGGATTGAAGCGGCGACTGGAAAGGATGAACGTTAACCTCGCCGAACTAAAAGCCAGTGCCGACGCCGACCGCGCCGACTCACAAACCAAAATTCAGAAATTGCAGTCGCAACTTGCCCAAAGCGACAAGACGACCGAAGAGTATCTGGCCAAGCTTCGCCGGGCGACGGACCAATTTCAAAGCCTCAATTTCGAGAAGCAACAGCTCGAACGTCGCTTGACCAAAGCAGAGCTCGATCATCAGGCGGCGCTACTGCAGGAAAGTGTCAACAATCGTGAGCTCGTCGGGCTGACCGGCCGACTGGATCGCGTCGCAGTGCTATTCGATGCCTCCGGTAGCATGCGGCAAGCATCTACCAGTGGCGTGGGCGATCGCTGGGCGGAAGCTCAAGACATTGCCGCCACCTGGCTGAAACATCTCAACGTGCAGCAGTGTGTCCTCATTGTCTTTTCTTCCGATGTGCGGGTATTTCCGGAAGACGGCTCACTCGCCGATTTACGCGGCGACGACGGACAACTGAAACGCGAATTGCTCCTGCAGCACGTCAAGCAGCTCGTGCCCGGCGGTCAAACCGACACCTACGATGCATTGCGGAAGGCCTATCAATATAATGTCGATGCGATCCTGTTGTTCTCCGACGGCGCCCCCAGCAGTTCAACAACCGGCGCCTTCGACCCTGCGGTCGCGCAGCAGATCTACGAACTTTGTCGCACCCACCCAGACGTTCCTGTTCATACGATCGGTCTGGGCAATTACTTCGATCACGACGCGTCAACGTTCTTGCAATCCGTCGCAAAGATTACGGGTGGCACATTCCGCGGGAGGTAGTGCTGCAGCAAGCGGCGCGCGAGCCAGTATACGGCGCCGGACCCAAGGCCGTGGGCTTTCGGTTAGTTTCACGCGTTGACGCGTTGATAGAACGCCGTGTGGAGACCGGCCATGGCAGAAATACCAGCCGGACACGGCCAGCATCATCAGCATAAGTGTTGCTGGCTCGGGTATGGCGGCATTCGTAATTGGGCCCGCACCGCTGCCGGCAACTTGGCCGAAATGGGAACGCCACTGATCGTACTGCGCTTGTCCGATCGTACCGCCAATGGGATCGTTTGCCAGGGCCGTAGTCGTCCCCGCGTATTTGCGGAATAGGACGTAGTCCGCGGCGTCGACATGTCCGTCCAGGTTGTAGTCGCCCGGAATGCCTGCGATGCCGACGCTGATGACGCCTGCCGTGTAGAGTTGCGAAGTGTCCCATTCGAGGCCGGCAAGTGTTGGGAGCGCAAGTGTGTCGAAAGTGCCGCTCGCACTGACCCAATCAAAAAGATCGAAGGACTGGCCAGCGGACGGCATGAACCCGTTCATCAGCACCACCTGCAATGTTCCGTCGAACGACAATGTACCCGATGACACAAGTTGATCATGGCCGCTGCCCGGCGAGGTACCACCGAGTTCCATTATTATTGTGCTGGTCGGCGACAACGCGGCGTTGCCCACCGAAAGAATGGTCGGCGACAGACCAGGTGAAAACGTGCCGGTAAAATTGACATTGTCAAACGTCCCGACACCTTTCACGTACCCGTTTAGGGTAATCGGCTGGGCGACGCTTGTGCCTGCGACGTGCCCGTTGTTGATGAGCGGCTTGGCCAGGCTGTTGGGCGTGTTGACCAGACCAAAACCGGTGATGTTTCCACCGAAGTCGAGCGTCAGGCCGTTGGCCGAGTTGATCGTGCCGGGGCTGGCCGCGGCGCCGAGGTTAACCAGCGCGGCAGAATCGAAGACCGCATCGTTCGCGTCAGCGAGCGTCACCGTGTGGGATCCAACGTTTGTCGTTCCATTACTGTAGAAGCCATTGACCCGAGTCGAATCTCCGAGTGTAAGGTCTGCAGCCGTCGAATCGATGGAGGACCCGGCCAACGCGAGTGTGGGGCCAATCAGCTGCGACGGCTGAGTGCTTACAACATGGCTTGCGGACGAGACTACGATCGCGCCGGCGCTGAGTGTACCGCCGGCAAGCGTCAGCTGCGACGAAGCGGCGATCGTAGCGGTTCCTTCGACGGTAAGCTGCTTAGCGTTCGGGATTGTGGGCTGGCTGCCGAAGATGCCAGAAATCGCGGCATCGGCGCCAATCGTGCGATCACCGGCCATTTGAATCGTGCCGGCGGTGTACTCTAATCGACTGGTATTCGAATAGGTGTTAAAGCGAAGCGTGCCGCCGTTAAGGTTGATTTCGTCGCTGGCGACGCCGGTCGAAAAATTCACAGCGCCGCCTACATATAAAATGCCCTGATTGGTGATTGTCAAATCACCTGACCCAATGGTTAAATTCCCGCCAACGCTCCAATTCGATCCGGCGCCACTGACCAGGTTAATGCCGTGCGTACTGGAGCCAATCGAGCCATTTCCAGTCGCGACTACTTTGCCGCCGTTGAGGACTTTCAAATAGCCCGCGAACGACGCTCCAACGTTCAAATCGCCCTGGGTATCGAACTCGCCGCCATCCACTAATTCCGTCGCTATTTGGATCGTGCCCGTTCCTTCGACAAAGAGCTTCTTGCCCGAAGAAATCGTCGAGCTTGGAAATAAGGCGGCAACCGTCGTATCGGTTGAGAAATCGCGGTTTCCCGCCAATTGGATCGTGCCCGCGGTGTAAACAATTCGGTTGGGCCCTGTGATCGTGTCAAAGCGAAGAGTCCCGCCATTGAGGTTGACTGTACTCGTGCCGTTGATGGACATGGCGCTTGTGACATACACCAGCCCATTGTTTTGGATATTGAGGACGCCGGTACCGCCATTGCCAACCGTAAGGCTGCCGGAGGTCAGGCTTGAGTTGTTGCCGGTGACCGTGAAATTCGATGTGCCGGCACCCGTTTGCGCAATGTTCGTGATTGGCGAAGTGACGGTGCCTCCGTTCTGTATGGTCGCTGACGAGACCCCAGCAACGCCTTCGTTCAAGTAAAGGTCTTGTGTCACTGTCAGTGTGCCATCGTCCACGACCAGGTTGCCCGTACCGGCCGTTCGACCCACCCTAAGCCGCCGCACGCTGCCGCCGGTCGCCAGCAGTTGTACCGTACCACCATTTTCAATCACTGCGTCGAACGCGGTCCCGCTGCCGGCGTCAGGAACGCCGAGGCTCCAATTCGAGGGATTGAACCAACTGCCTGTGCCGTCCGTCCAGAAGGTCTGGCCGAAGCAGTTGCCGCGCGGCGACGCAAAGACGATTGCCGCGAGTAGAACTGCGGCGATGCCAAGCCGGCCGCCGCGGACGTTTTGCGATTGAACAATCGCCATATAGCGAATGAACATTTGCCACCCCCATGATACTCGTCGGTATTGCACCGTCCCGATCGTGCACGACGCATGCCATCGCGCAAAGGCCCTTAGCCCCCAGCCATCGGCGGGAGTCACTGCGGCGAAGGAGTTCGCATCACGATAGCTTGACGGTCGACTCCTGTACTGTCTAGTAGATTCCACAAGGAACTCAACATTTGGTACACGCGATTGGAGCGGGGCTTCTAAAACATGGTCAACTCGCTGATCGGGCCCGGTAATGCGAGGCTGACGCCGGCTTCCGTCGGGCATAATGCGGCCGATGCATACACGGACGCTAAATACCGGTTTACCCGGCTATTAAGCGATCGATACCCGTTCCCGAACCTGCGGCGTGTGTTCTGGTGTTCGTCGCGCTCGCCAGCCTGATCACACTACGCCGGGGGGCGGTTATCCGATTGATAGGACGGCATGTAGTATAACACGTCCTCGTGAAGGGATATCATTGTCCCAATCTCAAACTGACGCCGCGTTGACGTCTCCCCCACAACGATTCGACCGTTTCGATCGCTAGTCGATTAGAACCGATTTGGCCATTGGCCTATGCAGGAGCTACTCGTTGCGCCTATTGCGAAAGCGCCGGTTACAGCTTCAATAGACAAGAACCCTGGACAACGGCGAGTCCAGACCTCACAACGTAAAAAAAAGCCGCAACGTGCTGTATCGTTACGGCTTACAAAGTCGGGCCGACTGGATTCGAACCAGCGACCTTTTGACCCCCAGTCAAACGCGCTACCAGACTGCGCTACGGCCCGAATACTCTCAAATACAGAAGCAAACTAAATTCTAATACCGGAGAGAGGACTTGAACCTCCACGCCCTTGCGGGCACCAGATTTTGAGTCTGGCGCGTCTGCCAATTCCGCCACTCCGGCATTTGCTGGACACTTGAGTAATTGAGCTTAATTTCTCGGTTGGTTTCATGCAATGGCGTCCGATTTTGGCCGGACGGCAACCGGAGGATGAAATGTCCGTTCTGCTTCCGATTTGCTTCAGATTTTTTTGGGGCTAAGCGAAGCTCTTCGCGACAAATAAGTACGATGTTGCCGCATAAGCAGATCGTTGAAATAAACGGTAATCTGGAAACCGTTTAGGAATACCGATGCCCTTTACGCGCCAACATTTCCTTCGCCACAAGTCTTGACGCTACCATTTCACCCACCCTAGCAATTTGGATTAGCTGCGCCAGGAAATGGTTAGCCGACCCGCTGTCGCGAATACTGGAGTTAATGCAGATGGCCGAAGATCGCGGCAACCTTTCTGCCTACGGTCTAGTGGTGTGCGTCCATACTGCCAGCATCATTCAAATTGAGAAGACTGACCTAATCAACATCCGAGTTGCCGAAGCCGTCAAACTTTTCGACTACGGCGCACTCTGCGATGCTGCACGAATGAACGGTTGGACCGACGAAAGCCCCATACCCGACGACGACTTTCTTCGACCGCTTTGGCCGAACGGGACTCCTCCGGGCTGGCCTGATGAATGAGATTGATCTGCGAACGTTGAACTGTATTCATAGGGGCCGTTAGCCCGTTGGCACTCTGCCCGATGGGCTATATGCGTAATCATGGAGTACGTTGTCGGCAAATCCGCTACGGGCAACCGTGATGAGCGTCGAAGTTTCCTGAAAGAAGCGCTTCTCACTCTTCATTCAAGATCGCGAAATCGTGTGCGAAATCGCACGTGCTACGTCCGTATTCGCACGCAACGTCGCCTTGCCCAGAACGGACCGCGGGCTGGGCCCTGGAATCGCTCCCCGTTCGACTTTAGAAGACGGGAGAATTCGCGAGATTTGATACGTTTTCTTCGGCGGTGCCTTTGCTCGACCGGTCGATGAACGTGCGGCATTGAAAATGCTAATTACGACGACCGGGTCGCCTGCGCGATAGGGTAGTCGAACGCTCTATTGCCGACAGTGTAAGCGGGAAACTCTTTAGTCTCGGCTCGGTTTTTAGTCGCCGCACATCCGAGAGGAGGCTGCAATGAAAGACTTACCGAAGAAGTTCGACGAGTTACTTCGACTTGGATCGAGAATCGGGCAAGTTTACGCGCGGCGAGTTCTGAGCGCTGAAACGAGCTTCTTATCAAGTGTTCGGTCGGCCGCAAAAGGTTTGTCGAGTACGGGCGACGGAAAGGCTGACAATTCCTGGTTAGCATGGGGGAACTACGCTCCCGACTGGCTGCAGCGATGGGTGTTGTTTGCAGATACGCTCCGGCAGCGTGGGAACAATTATCTTGCGCACGAGCGCGCCGGTAAGCCGCCGCTACTCGTCTACGAGTACGAGACGATCGTGGACGGCCGTAAGCTGCGGCGGCCCGTTAACTATGCGCTCATCCGTATCGTTCCACCGAAGGGCGTCACGATCGATGAAACAAAACGGCCATTCGTTATCATCGATCCGCGCGCAGGGCACGGGCCGGGCATCGGCGGCTTCAAGCAGGACTCGCAGGTCGGAGTTGCGTTGAAGGCCGGTCACCCAGTTTACTTTGTAATTTTCTTCCCTCGGCCGGAAGCGGGGCAGACTCTCGCAGACGTGTGTGAGGCCGAGGGCCAGTTCGTCGAAGCCGTGGTGAATCGGCACCCGGATAGTCCTAAGCCAGCGCTCGTCGGCAACTGCCAGGGTGGCTGGGCCACGATGATGCTGGCGGCGTCCCGTCCGGATGTCACCGGGCCAGTGGTCATCAATGGCGCTCCCATGTCCTATTGGAGCGGCAGTTGGCAAGGCGGCGAGGGCGAGAATCCGATGCGCTACTCAGGCGGAC
>DASZZA010000284.1:0-4114 GCA_035545135.1 Lacipirellulaceae bacterium
TCGAATATAAATCCGAACGCTGGTGGCGCACGACGTTCGCCTTCTACGGCACGGTCCTACCGAACGTGCTGGGCCGGGTTGGCGTGCTCACCGCGTTGAGCCTGATGTTGTGTGTGCTCGACGTACACGTCTTTCAGCCGCACGGCTTTCCGCTGCCTTCGCTCGATCAACTTGGGCATTCGGTGCTTGGCGTGGCGATGAGCATGTTGATCGTGTTTCGCACCAACTCATCGAACAACCGTTATTGGGACGGTCGCACATTCTGGGGCGTGTTGGTCAACGGCTCGCGCAACCTGGCGCGGCTCGGCTCGCGCTATGCGGGGCCAGCCGAGGATCTCGCGGCGCTTATCACGGCCTACGTCACCGCGGTCCGTGAGACGCTGCGCGGCGGTTTTGATTACAAGAGCATCGTAAATCTGGTGCCGGGCCGACTGGCAAGGCAAGCCGCCGCGGCCTCGAATCCGCCCACGGTGCTCGCCGGCGCCATCAGCGATTGGATTCACCACCACAAAAGCGACGGACGTATCGGAGAGTACGAGGCGATGGCCATGGAGCAAGTGCTCAATTGCATGGTCGACGCCCAGGGGGGCTGCGAGCGGATCCTGAGAACGCCGCTTCCCTTTGTGTATGCGTCGCTCATTCGCCAGTTGCTGCTGATTTACTTGGGGTCGCTTCCCTTTGTGCTCGTCGGCCGGATGGGCTATGCGGCGCCCTTGGTCGTGGCCGTGGTCTCGTTCGGTATGCTGGGGATCGAAGAAGCGGGCGCGGAAATCGAGCGGCCTTTTGGCACTGATCCCAACTGCCTGCCGCTCGAGCAAATCTGCGCGACCATCGCCCGCGACACGAAGACCCTTTGTACGCCATACGAGACGTCGGCCGTTTAGCGGCACGCGATGGAATATACTGCCAGCCGGGTGCGCATCGCGGAGAATCTCGCGAACCTGGCGGCGCCCCGCGCCGTCTCACGGATAGTTGGCGGATTTCGAAGTGATCGGCCGACGGCCGGCGGATCCGACGATTGCTCCTGGACCATGGAAGTCGCAGGTGTCGCATGGAAAATGCCAGGTTGGCGACTCGAGAGGAGATGGATTCCTGCCTGGAGGAGATTCGCAATTCACCGCGCGACGCCGGCAAGATCGAAATGATCGTGCGTCGGCCGCAGCCGGGCGAGCGTGACGTCGTGACGTCCGCTGTGCTCGACGCCGATATCGGACTCGTCGGAGACAATTGGCTTGCGCGTGGTAGCCGCCACACTCCCGACGGCACAGCCGATCCGGCCGCGCAACTGACGCTGATGAATGCGCGGGCCATCGCGGCTATCACGCGGGGGCGGGACCGCTGGACCTTGGCCGGAGATCAGCTCTTCGTCGACTTCGACCTGAGCGAGACGCACATTCCACCGGGAACCCGGTTGCAGGTCGGCGCGGCACTGGTTGAGGTCAGCGCCGCGCCCCATACCGGCTGCAAACAATTTGCCGCGCGATTCGGAGTCGACGCGGTAAAGTTCGTCAACTCGCCAGTCGGCAAGCAATTGCACCTTCGCGGCATCAATGCCAGGATTATCCGTTCCGGCGAAGTGCGCGTCGGCGATGCCATTATAAAGATTTAAGAGCCGGATGTTTGTCGGCCAGGGTGGCTCCCTGGCAGCCACTCAGCATGCGACGACTTGTCGCCGCCGACGTATTCCGGCGGGTGGACTGGCGACGAAACCGTCGGCGCAATATATGCACGCGCGTTTGGCAGTGGCAAAGTGTCTTCCCGTTTTCAACCTCAGTAATTCCCGGGTGCGGCCATGACGAAATCGCAGCCGTCCAAGAAGTCGAAAGAAAAAAACGCCGCTGGCGGAAAGCAAACCGCGCCTCAGCCGAAGCAAGAGAAGGGACGCACTCCGGCAGCGGATATACAGCGCCGCGACCCGCCAGCGCCCGAAGATCCATTGGACGAATCGTCCTGGGAATCATTCCCGGCGAGTGACTCGCCCGCACATTGAGGTCTCGAGCGAGTGACACCTCAGGGTCGGCGGACTTTTTTCTCGCGGCGGGACATCCCCCTTTCGCGCTGTTAGAATCGGCACGGACAATCGACCGCCGGTCGCGAAAAAAGGGGAGATCCTATGCATCGCTCGATCCCATGGGTACTGCTGCTCGTCGCCACGCGGGCAGCGCTCGTTTCTGCCGCCGACTACCAGTTGGACCAGTTCAAGACGATTCCGCTCGTCGATGCCTATTACTCCGAAGGGGCCAACGTCGGCGACATTGATGGCGACGGCGTACAAGACGCCATCTATGGTCCCTATTGGTTCAAGGGGCCGGATTACAAAGAAAAATACGAAATCTATCCGCCGAAGCCGCAACCGGTCGAAGGCTACGCGAACCATTTCTTCTGCTGGGCGTATGATTTCAACGGCGATCGACATCTGGATATTCTCACGGCAGGCTTTCCCGGCACGCCGGCTTTCGTCTACGAAAACCCGGGACCGGCCGGGCTCGACAAGCATTGGCCGCGACACACGGTGCTCGATTCGGTGTGCAATGAATCGCCGCAGTTCTTGAACATCGTCGGCGATGAGCGTCCGGAGTTCGTCTGCACACACGACGGTTACTTCGGCTATGCCACGATCAACTGGGATAAACCCCTTGCATCCTGGACGTTTCACAACGTCTCGGAGCGCAACGCACCAAAGCCTTTTGGCCATGGGCTGGGCGTCGATGATATCAACGGTGACGGCCGTCAAGACATTATCACGAAGGATGGCTGGTTCGCGCAGCCGGGGTCTGTCGAAAGCGACAGTCGCTGGGAATTTCATCCCGTCTCGTTCGCCGGTTCCGGGGGCGCCGAGATGTATGCCTACGACGTCGACGGCGATGGCGACAACGACGTCATCACTAGCCTGGCCGCGCACGAATTCGGGCTCGCCTGGCACGAACAGCGCCGGCAAGGGGACCGCATTGAATTCACGCCGCACACGATCATGGGAAGCGAGCCGGCTGCAAACCGCTATGGCCTGGTGTTCAGCGAATTGCATTCGGTGAATCTGGCCGACATCGACGGCGACGGATTGAAGGACATCGTCACGGGCAAGACCTATTACTCGCACCACAAGCAGAGCCCGTTATGGAACGCCGGTGCCGTCGTCTATTGGTTCAAGCTCACGCGCACCAAGGACGGAATCGATTGGATTCCCTTCCGTGCTGCCGACGATACCGGCATCGGTCGGCAACTCACGGTCACCGATATCAACGGTGACGGCCTGCCGGACATGATCGTCGGGGGCATGAAGGGAGCGCACGTACTCATGCACGAGCGCAAAAGCGTCAGCCGCGACGAGTGGGAGAGAGCGCGGCCGCGGCCCATTGCCGACGAGGGCAAGCAAGCAGCGGGACGCGATTAGAGACGCGAAGATCTGTTGCGACGCCCTGGCCCGTTCAATCGAGCGCTACCGTATTCGATACATTATTGCCGAAAGTGTCGTATCCGTCGAAGGTCCAAACGACCTTCTTCGACCTGGGCTCAAGCTCGATGACCAGCGGCTGCCCGGGGCCCGCGTGACAATTGCCGATCAGGTAATTCCCATTTGGTAGCACGGCGACGGTCGTCACCCAAGCCAGCGTGATGCCGGAGAGGTCGTTCTGCTCGATACGCCCGACAATTTCCTTATCGGGCGTGACTTCCAAAACGCTGTGGCCGTTGCCCGTTGAGATGAGCGTATTGCCGCTACTCAGGCGCAGCGCGGCAAAGCATTTGTTGCCGAAGGCCTCGGGCCCGTGCCCGGGTTTTGGCTCGCGACCAAACAGGGGGACGGGATATTCCCAGGTGACCTTGCCCGAGCCGTCGTATTCGCGCACGACGCCATCCCCTTCGTGGCAGACCAGGTAATGTCCGTTGTCCAATTTGCGTGCGAGCCGAGTATCGGTATGCGGATGAGGGTGATCGATCTTCAGTCTGATGTCGCGCAGCTGATGGCCGTCGCGATCGATTTCGATAATCCGACCTGCCCCGCTTTCGGCAATCATCATCTGTCCGTCCGCGAGCGGTTGGAACGCATGCACCTCAATCGTCTTACCTCGGTTTTCGCGTGATGCGCCGGAATCGTAGGTCCAGACGACGCGTTTGT
>DASZZA010000285.1:0-12745 GCA_035545135.1 Lacipirellulaceae bacterium
TCACTCTAGTGCCCGCAGCCTTTTCGGGATCTGCGAATTCCTCCAGCAGAACAACCAGTCGCGGGCCTTTCACTCCATCAAGCTCCACGAGAGCGTTCGTATATGGCGCTTCATCCTTGTGGTCGCCGGGCAACAAGCAGCGATGAACCACTGTCGCTGCGAATACTGTTCCGGTCGACGGCACCTCTTTCCACTCCAGTTGCGCATTGGGATGGCAGCGGGGGATATCCAGCGGATACCACTGCCAGGCACCGCATTCGGCGCAAGCCGGTAGCTCGATATGACCTTTGGATAAGGCCACCCAATAAGGGCGCATCAAATTCGTGTCGTATCGAGGCTTGTGAGCCGGGCGTCCCATGGCTTACCTGTCCACCGTCAAGATCATCGTGGCGTGTTCATTGCCAGCGAGACCGGCAACGAGGCCGATCTCTGCATTTTCAACCTGGGCCGCTCCGCGTTCGCCCCTCAATTGGCGCACTGCTTCGAGGACATGATTGGCGCCTGGGACGTAGCCATTCGAAAGATGGCCGCCATGCGTGTTCATGGGAAATGAACCGCCGGGAGCCATAGTTCCTCCCTTCAAGAAATCGGCACCTTCTCCACGACCACAGATGCCCAAATCTTCCATCTGGATAAGGAAGGAAGCCGTGAAACAATCGTAAATCTCTGCAAAGTCGAGATCCTTTGGGCCGATACCGGCCTGGGCGTAGGCCAGCGCCGCAGATTTGCGTGCCGCTGTTTCCAACAGATCTTCGTTCTGCGTGAAAACTTCGCCCAAGGTTACCGGCATGGACGACAATGCGATGCCCGCGATCACAATAGGCTTGTGCTTCATGTTGCGCGCATCATCGAGGCTCGACATGACGTAGGATGCCGAACCATCGGTGTTCAGGCAGCAATCGCGAATCTTAAGGGGAGTCGAGATCATCGGGCTGGCCAGGTAGTCATCCATGCTCAAGTCGGCCGTTGCCTGAGAACCGGGCGTGAGCTGCGCCCACTTGCGGCAGGCAACCGCGATTTCGCCCAACGTCTCTTCTTTCAATCCGTATTTTGCCTTGTAAGCCTGCGCCCACAGCGCGAAGTAAACCGGCTGCCCGTAGAACCCGACAGGCATTTCGAGATCGGCTTTGTGAGGATCCCGGGCATGAAAGGAATAGGCGTTGTTCGCCCCTGATAACTTGATGCCATAGGGATTCAACACATGCCGCGCCAACCCCGCATCGATGGCGAGCTGCGCCAACTGAGCACCACCGACCGAGGCCCCGCCCGCCGAAGCATTCGGCGAAGCGGAAAAACGGCGATTTGTTATGCCGATTGCAGACGCCAATTCGTCTGTCGGACCTCCACTGCCGCCGAGAATGCCGTCTACCTCGCTGGGTTCGAGGCCGGCATCCGCGATTGCCCGGCGCGACGATTCGACGACCAGTTCAAAAAGCGAACGATCATCAACTCGCTGATAAGGGCCGCTATCACCGATGCCGGTGATAGCGATAGTAGACTTCCGCGACACGCTTACGCCGCCTTTTGCTGCTGGCTCGCGAGTTCGTAGGGGATGTCATAAAGATCGGCGGCGGTGCGCCACATCAAGCGTTCCCATTCGTCTGCCGGTACGCCGCCCGCCTTGAGTTGAGCATGCGCAAGCTCGACATCGATGGGCCAATTGGAAACCGAGTGCGGGAAGTCGCACATCCACATCATGCGATCGACGCCGATGGCATAACGATTGTTCACCGCCACCTGATCGATGATGAAGGTCGTGTAGATGTTGCGCATGAAATATTCGGACGGCGACATCTCCAGGCGAACACCCTGTTCCTTGCCGTACTTCTTGTAGTTCGCATCGAATTTTTCGATGTAATACGGCACCCAGCCCGATTGAACTTCCGCGCCGACATATTTCAGTTTGGGGAACCGGTCGAAGATACCCGACAGAATAAGCTTCTTCGTCACCACCGGGAAGGAGCCGCCCACGATCATCTTGCGCAGATCATCTCCGCCTTTGACGAAAAAGGCGGTCGCATTCCCCGGAATACGAATAGAGGCGTGGAGCGCAACCGGCTTGCCAATTTCTTCCGCCAGCGCCCAGAAGCGATCGTCTTCCGGCGCCGGATCGGAAAGCGACCCATTGGGATAGCTTTCGATCGCCACGCCGCGCATGTTGAGATCGACCAGACAGCGCTTCAATTCGGCGCAGGCATCGTCGATACCGGTTGTGGGAATGATGCCGACACTGAACATGCGCTCGGGATTATAGGAACAGAATTCGGCCATCCAGTCGTTGTAGGCACGGAAGCAGGCCAGAACGAGTTCGCGATCCGGGCCCGCCTTTACAGCGCCCCATACGCCCGGATTGTTGTAGTAGAATTCACCGTCGAGATTGTCTTCGGTCATCTCCTTGATCCGTTCCTTCGGATCATAGGAGCCGGGCAGGATGTCGGAAAACCGCACGCCCTTCTGCAGACCGTCTTTCAGTTCGCCGAAGCGGGCTTTGTAGCTTGCCCGATCGAACCGCTTGGTGGCGCGATGGTGCACGGCGGTGCCGCCGAAAGGCACCGGATCGGACACACCTTCGATCCGCCACGCCTCGCCGCCGTTCGGCAAGTCGATCATCCGCGGCGCGCGGTCCTTGAGCTTTGCGGGAACCCTGTCGATAAACATGTTCGGCGGCTCGTTGACATGCGAATCCGCGGAAATGGCTTTGTAGATCATGGGTTCCTCCTGAAATTCGAAGCGCCTGCAACAGGCACTTCCGCCACTCTGGCCGATGGACTTCTCAGGCGCTACCAATAAACCATGCTAATGGTTTAGCAAGCCCCTGTCGGAGGTTTTTTGACGAGACCGGAAAAATACAACGAGACCGCGTGACCAACCCCAATAAAATCAGCATTTACCAGCACTTCTCACGACCCGGCCTGGACGCCTGCCAATCGGGATTTTCACACAACGCGGGGTGGCGGACCTGACGGCAAGATCGCAAATCAAGATATTTATGCGCATATTTGCAAGAGATGCGGGATTCGAACCGGCAACGGCCGCCGATCAAATCGAGAGCCAAACAAGGAGGAAATCGTGACCAACCTGACAAATCATCAATGGGTTTTGGCGAGCAGGCCTACGGCGGCCGTCACAGTTGACAATTTTGCGGCCGCCGAAACGGCCATTTCGGAGCCCGCTTCAGGACAAATACTGATCAAGGTCACGCACTTATCTTTCGACCCGTCTATGCGGGGACAAATCGCCGAAAACCCCGGTTATGCGGCAGCGGTGCCGATTGGTGGGGTCATGCGATCCATGGCTGCCGGCGAAGTAGTCGCGTCCCGCCACCCGGACTTCCGTAACGGCGACAGGGTCACCGGCATGTTCGGTTGGCAGGAATACGCCCTGGCCGAACCGGACGAGGAGGCCCTGCAACTCAAGAAAATTCCGAACGGCGTGACGGTGGAAATGGCGCTAAGCGTGCTGAACTTCACCGGTTTGACGGCTTATTTCGGCATGCTCTCAGTAGGCCAACCGAAACCGGGCGATGTCGTTGCAGTATCGGGCGCCGCAGGCGCTACGGGATCGATCGCCGGGCAAATCGCCAAGATAAAGGGATGCCAGGTTATAGGCATCGCGGGCGGCGCGGAGAAGTGCGGTTGGCTCACCGGTGTCGCCGGCTTCGATGCGGCGATAGATTATAAAAACGAACGTGTCGGCCGACGCCTGCGGGCGCTGGCGACCAATGGAATCAACATTTTCTACGACAATGTGGGGGGAGAGATTCTGGAAGCAGGGTTAAGCAATGTGGCTGTCGGCGGGCGCATCGTTCTCTGCGGCGCCATATCGGGATACAATTCGGGTGGCCTCCCCCCTGCCCCCCGCAACTACATGGCGCTGATCTGGAAATCGGCAACCATGGCCGGCTTCATGATGAATCACTTTTCCGAACATTACGCAGAAGCAGGCAACCAATTGGCAGAGTGGGTTCGCGGCGGCAAATTGAAATTCGCCGTTGATATGCAGGAAGGATTTGAAAGCGTTCCGGCGACGCTGCTACGCCTGTTTGAAGGAAGAAACCTGGGCAAGCAGCTTTGCCGGATCGCATGACAAAAAGATAATTACGTGTCATGCCGATATGCCGCCGTCGCAAATTATCGTCTGCCCATTGGTAAACGCACTGGCGCGAGACGCGAAATAAACTGCGGCTCCCGCGATATCGTCTGGCTCTCCGATCCGCCCCAGCGGGCACATATCGGTTGAGCGCTTCAGCATTTCGGGATTCGTCCAAAGCGCACGCGCCATATCGGTCTTTATGAGGGCGGGCGCGATACAATTCGCTCGGATGTTGTAGCGGCTATATTCCACAACGATGTTGCGCGCCATCTGCATGTCGGCGGCCTTGGTGAGAGCATAGGTGCCAAGCTCCCTCTGACCGCGAAACCCGCCATAAGACGAAATTATGATGATGGATCCGTCGCGCCGCTCCGCCATTTCGGGCAGAACACCATAACAAAGCCAGTGATTGGCCTTGATATTGCCCGTGAGCGTTTTGTCGAAAGCTTCTTCCGAGATGCCGGCAGCAGGGCCCTGATACGGGTTAACGGCTGCGTTGCACACAAGAATGTCAATTTGACCGAACGCCTTTCTCGAGGACGCGATCAGGTTTTCAACTTGATCCTTGTAATTGACGTTACAGGGAATTGCCGTCGCGACGGTTTGGCCGCTGCCAAATTCACTGTTGATTTCCTTCGCAACTCTTTCGCACGCGTCGCTTTTTCGGCTTGAAATAACGACTTTTGCGCCATGTTCCGCGAAACGCCGGGCGATAGCCAGGCCGATTCCACGCGTAGATCCAGTTATCAAAGCAACCTTGCCGCCCAGGTCGAAAAGCGATGGCATTTTGTTTCCTCTCACTTGTTACTACTCAATCACACCCACCAACCGTGCCTGAATTTCTACCGCTGGCTGCGCCGTCCACGATCCCCACGCATCGAACTGTGTCACAAAAATCGCGGATGAACCTTAAATTGAGCCCACCGATAGGGGGTATCTTGAAATATGCTCATGATTATTACATATATCGCCGACCAACGCCCGGCAACACAGAATTGATCGCGGGCATCAGGGTTGAAACGGTCCACCGAGTTCGCGGCTTAAACAAAGCCAAGTTCTCGCGCTTCATATATGAAGCTCCAAGAGGGGAAGAAATATGCTCAAGTCCGCACAGAATCTTCTGAAAGTTCAATTTCTGGGAACGGTCGGCGCACTGGCCGCGCTTCTTGCGTACCCATCGCCGGCCTTTGCACAGAATGACGGCAGCGCCAGCGCACCGGCGAGCGCGTCTCCGGCTGCCAGTCCCGCAGAAACACCTGCCGAACCGATGGCTCAACAACAATCGGCAGGCGTCGAAACGGTTGTGGTGACCGCGACACGTCGCGAAGAACTGCTGAAGGATGTCCCGCTGGCAATCTCCGCGTTGACCAGCGACGATATCAAGCAATATCGCATTCGCTCATTTAACGATGTCGTTCAGCGCATTCCGGGATTGCGCCTGGCGCCGACGAAGGGCGATACGTTTACCCAGATTTATATTCGCGGCCAGACGCAAAACAATCAGTCGGTCGGCCTCGATACGCCGGTCGCCTTCTTCCAGGATGACCTTTATTACGGCACAACCGCTTCATATGTGGCCGACTTCTACGACACTTCGCAGATCGCCGTGCTCAAGGGACCGCAGGGTACGACCTTCGGCCGCAACGTCGATGGCGGAGCGGTTCAGGTCACAAGTGCCAAACCCGAAATGGGCGTGAACGAAACCTATATCAATGCCACATTGGAGAACTATTCGGGCGCCGAAGTGTGGGGTTATATGAACAGGCAACTCAGCGACACGCTCGCTGCGCGCATTTCCGTCGTTTCACGCAATCGCGACGGGTATGACAAAAACGTCTATCTCAACACCGATCTAAACGATAACCACAGCCTTGGCGCCCGCGCCCAATTGCGCTGGGAGCCGACAAGCAATTTGGACGCAGAACTCCTGGCGTCGTGGTACCACACCAACAACAACGGAACCGCCACGAAATATATCGGCCAGGGTATCTGGGCGGCCTATCAGGCCGCGCAGACCGACAACGATCCGCACAAGGTCTATAGCGGCGTTGCGGGGTACCAGAAGCGCGATGTCGGCGTGTTGGCGTTGCACGTCAATTGGAACACCGAATTCGGCACCCTGCAATCCATCACCGGCGTTCACACGATGCATGCCGATTTCCAGGAAGACGTCGACGATCTCATCAATCCGATTTATTACCCTGCGTATAACATCAACAAGGAGACGGCCTACAGCCAGGAAATTCGCTTTGTGTCTCCGTCCGAAGGCGTCATCACATACGTCGCCGGCCTGTATGGCGACATCACCCATGAATTCATGAACCAGGATCAAAGCTGGGACGCGACCCAGCTTGTGCTTGGTCAGCCTTCGCGTTTTCAGGCCATTCAGGCAGCCGTCGTGGGACCGCTCATCACGCAAGGCAACATTTTGATGGGCATGGACATTAAGACGTTTGCCCCCTATTTCGAAGGCAAGTGGCACATCACCGATGATCTTGGCTTCACCGCCGGTGTTCGCTACACGATCACGAACAAGTCGGGTTACAACGATCACACGGGACCAAGTTTCTCATACGGCGCGATTCCATACAATCTTCAAGGCCTCGATCACACATGGTATGAGCTGACGCCGCGCTTCATCCTCGACTACCATATCCGCCCGGACTTGATGGTCTATGCCAGCGTTTCCAACGGCGTGAAGAGTGGCGGCTGGAGCTTCTCCGCTCCGACCGCAGCGTTGGCTGCGCAAGGTCTAGCGCCAGAGAACAATTGGTCCTACGAAGTTGGCATGAAGGGCTCATTTTTCGATGACCGCGTCACCACCACTCTTGCCCTTTATAATGCCGTCACCTGGAATGCTCAGATCAAGAATCTGGTCAACGGAATATTCATCGATGCGAACGCCGGGCATATAACAACAAACGGCGTGGAGCTCTCTGTGGATGTCCGACCGACCGACCCTTGGCATATCGGGGCGAACTGGGCTTACACCGACGCCTATTACGGAAAATTCAAACCGTGTAACTCTGCTGGCGCCGATTGCTCCGGCAACCCGTTGATCGGTGTTCCGCTTAACGACCTCCAAGTCTACACGAACTATGACTACGTATTGCCGAACAATATCGGTGACGTGCTCTTCAACATGAGTGCACGCCTTGCCAGCAGCGTCAGCCTTGATCCGACTGGAAAGAACGTTCTGCCGCTCGCACAACCGTACACCAACGTTCCAGGTATCATCGATACTAGCTTCACCTTCACTCCGAGCGACGCACCATGGACCGTTCAGCTTTGGGCGAAAAATATTACGAACAGAAACTATCTGACCGTGGCAGCCAACTATTACTTCTTCGCGTTGACCCAATCTGAATATGCTACCGATGGCCTACGCGAAGCCGACCGCGTGGCTTACAACAACCCGCGCACGTTCGGCGTGACGGTGGACTATAAGTTCTGATATCAGGTCCGGGGAGGCAATGATTTGCCTCCCCGTTACTCTCTATAATCTCGGCGGTTTGATGCATAACATTCGTGTCGGCGTGAATGTACGGTTCAAAAATCCTCCGGGCTTCAGGGAGCCCTGGGATACCGTTTATCGGAACAATCTGGCTTATGCGGCGCGCGCGGATGCGCTTGGCTTCGATGGTGTCTGGGTCCCGGAACATCATTGCACCGAACAAGGCTATGACCCTACGCCGCTGGTGGCACTGGCCGCGCTAAGCCAGATCACCAAGAATTGCTTCCTGGGCACAGCGCCGCTGCTGCTGCCGTTGCGCAATCCGGTTCTGACGGCGGAAGAAGTTGCGACCGTCGACGTGCTGTCCGGCGGCCGGATGATGCTTGGTATGGGTGTCGGCTACCTGGAGAGTGATTTCGATGCGATCGGTATCCCGCGTAAGGAACGTGGAGCCCGCATGGACGAAGCACTTCAAATCGTGTGCAGGGCGTTGTGGAATGAAGGGCCCTTCGATTTCGAGGGCCGCTTCTACAAACACAAGGGCGTGCAACTGGCCCCGCGGCCACTTCAAAAGAACATCAGAGTAGAACTTGCCGTGCGATCGGAAGCCGCTGCCAAGCGCGTTGCCCTTCCGGGCATCAACGTCAATCTGAATTCGTTGACGGTTGTCCAAAGCGTGGGCCCGGTCGTCGCCGAAATTGCCTCCAAAGCCGGGCGCGCACCGTCGTCGGTGGGAGCAACCATATTATTCACTGGCTTCCTTGCCGAAAACGAGGATGCCGGCCGCAAAGCCGTGGCGCAATACAACGAGGAAGATGCCAAGCAATATCTCGAATATTGGTCGCATTCCAAAGACGCCGTCGACCGCGTTCTTTCTGCGCAGTACAAGGAAGCGAGCCAAACAGGTGTCGCCCGCGGTAGCTTCACGCCACAATCATTCGTGGATGGCATTCATAAAGCGATCGAGACAATAGCGGCGACAGGGCTGCGTCCGGATTGGATCAACCTCAACCTTTGGCCTTCGGGCATGCCGTTTGCTCAGGCGTTGGATTGTCTGGAGCGGGTCGCCGCAGACGTTTTGCCCAAAATTCCCCGAAACGGGGGACACGCGGTCGAATGACCGGCCGTTTACGGCGTCGATTGGTATAAATCGCAACGTCCGCCATACTCCATGACGGGGCGACGACGGAATGACAACGCTTAGCGGTTGCCAGACCGCACCGAACCGAAAGGCTTTCGCGATGACTGCAGCAAGTGGCCGGTGCGGATGACAAGCGGCTACATCCCCGCCAGATCCGGTCGCTATCGCTGGTATATCGTTGCGATCATGTGCAGCGTCTATGCGCTGATGGCGATTGATCGCGACGTCATGCGCGTCTTGCAGGTCCCCATACAGAAAGACCTCAATCTCACCGACACCGAACTGGGCCTCCTGACAGGCATAGCTTACGCTCTCTTTTATGCCACGATGGCTATTCCCGTCGCCCGTATTGCAGAGCACGTCAACCGATCGCGCATGATCGCGGTCTGTGTGGGCATCTGGTCCACGATGACGTGCTTCTGCGGCCTCGCAGCCAGTTTTCCATTGCTGTTTCTCTGTCGTGTGGCAGTAGGCCTTGGGGAAGCCGGAACCTATCCGGTTTCAAGTTCGGTGGCAGCCGATTATTTTCCGAAGAGCGAACGGGCGTTGGCCCTTGCGGTGTTCGCCATCGGGTTATCGCTCGGCGGCATCATCGGCCCTGCGCTTGCCGGCACACTCAGCTATTACTTCGGGTGGCGCCAGGCTTTCATCGCCTTGGGACTGGGCGGGCTCTTATGGGTGCCGCTCGTGCTTTTTACGGTGCGCGATCCCAAGCGCGGCGCGCTCGATGACGATGCGGATAAGACTCTCCGCGCAACGCCGCCCAGTTTCCTACGCTGCCTTACGGTCATGTGGCGCACGAAATCGTTCCGTTACATGATCTACGCAGTGGGACTGCATGCCGGTGTGTGGGGCGGGCTTGCCGCTTGGACCGCGCCCTATCTTTCGCGGATGTTTCACTTCACGCTTGCGGAACTGGGTGTTCTCATCGGCCTGCTCCTCGGCGGGGGCGGAATGCTGGGAAATCTTGCTTCCGGCTTTGCCTGCGACCGGCTTGGACGGCGCGATCCACGCTGGTTTGCCTTCATACCTGGCATTGCTTCGTTGCTGGTCATACCTTTTGGTCTGCTGCAATTTTATCTCGGCAACTCTACCTTGGCGATCGCCGCGGGGATTGTCACGATCTTCTGGCTCACCGTATTTGCGCCGCCCAACATCACGCTCACACAAAACCTGATGGTGCCGCAGATGCGCGCCACGGCCGCCTCCATTAGTCTGCTCGCTACGAGTTTGCTCGGAAGCGCGGGGCCGTTTGTCGTGGGGTTCGTCAGCGACTATGCGTTGCGGCACGGCGCCGATAATGTGCAGTCGGTCCGCTATGGGATTGTGGTTCTTCTGGCCGTCGAAATCGTCGCCGCGTTCTACTTCTGGAAATGCGCCTCGCATCTGCGAGCCGATTTTGCCCGCGACCGTTCCATGGACGCCGGCGAACTCGACACCCTGGAAAAGGCCGCCGAAGCAAGCAGCGCGGTGGAACTTTAACGCGGAGATTCAAGCGGCGATTTTGCGCACGCGAGGAACGATTTCCGAGGCATGTTCGAGATAACGTTCGAGTTGTGCCCTGCCCTTGTGGCCGGGTGAGCATCCCAGCACAACGGTTGTGGCGCCTGCCTCGATATATTCTTCAAGTTTGTCCATGCACTGTTGCACGCTGCCAAGCGCGTAGTACCTCTTTAGCCGTTCGCGATCGACATTCTGAAAACTGCGGATATCGCTCATCAGGTCGCAGGCAGCATCGATTGTCTCTGCCGGTACCATGAAGGTTGTTACCGCGATTGTGAGCTCGGCGAAATCCCGCTTCTGCTCGTCGCAGATCTCTCTCAGGCGTGCCACCCTGTCTTTAAGCTGTTTTGGATCGATCAGATAAGGAAGATAGCCGGAGGAATATTTCACCGCCCGTTGCAATGCCGCTTCGGAACGACCGCCGACCCATATTTTCGGACGAGGCCCTCGATAGGTGTGGTTGCCGCCCTGGTCCATTACGGCATCGTGGAACTTCGCGAAGCGGCCTTCGTAGGAGACTGGCGTTCCGGGCTCGGCGTTCCACAATAGCTGCGCCACCTCGATGGTTTCATTGGTCCAGGCCCCGTGAAACTTCATGTCGTTGCCGACGACTTCGAACTCCCTGGCGACATCACCGCCCGGACCGATGCCGATCGTAAGTTGGCGTTCCGCAGCCCAGGCAGCCGTCAGAACACCCTTTGCGAGGACGGCAGGCGCCCGAAAAGGCGCAACCAGGACAGATGTGCCCAGAGGAATGCGGTCGGTTGCGCCTGCGAAAATTCCGAGCGTGGCGATACCGTCAACGTAATGAAGAATGTGATCGCCAGCCCACAGGGAATCGAAACCCGACTTCTCGATCTCCCGCCCGAAGACCTTGGGGCTGAATTGCCCGCCCATATACATCGCGCCGATTTCGATCACTCTGCCCTCCCGGCGGGCGACGGACGCCCGCTCCCTTTACAGCGGGGCCGACTATTCCACGACGAAATAGTCTAATCAATCGCATATTTAATCGATTTCCGCTGCAAACCCTTCTGCTTTGGCGGCGGCCAAATCGTCCGGGGTGTCTATGTCCAGTGCCAGGCCGAGGCGACGAACGATCTTCGCGCACCCGTTACCGGCCGCAAGGTGCTTCGAAAAACTGCCTGGGCCGAAGGAGAATGGAAATTTTCGTTCCCTCGGCAGAGCGATTGCGTTGGTCCCTGTGTCGTGACGGTCCGGCGCGATAGCCACATCGACATCGGCGGCGGTTATCAAGGCCTCGACATCCGCCTTCGACAGCAATGGAAGATCTGCGTGGATAACGACGATTGGCGATACGACACCAGCAGCCACTCTCTGCAGCTCGGCATTGAGTCCGCAACCGGTGTCCTTCAGCCAGCGGCCGCGCCAGCGATGCGGCCGCAACTGCGAGAGTAGGATCACCTCGGAGACTGCGGGAACAGAGGACAGAACCGTTGTCACATGCGCCAAAAGGTATTCGCTCAACTGGGCCCGCTCTTCAGCGGCCAGCGCGCCGGCGAGCCTCGTCTTGCCCTGCGCGAAAGGCCGAACGGGAACGATGGTCGCCCAGCGCATCAGACGAGACGATCGGCCAAATCGAGCGCCGCGCTGGCAACGCGTATCCGGTCGTGAAGAGAAAGCATCAGCGTATCGGCACTGACATACGGAACGCCCAACGGTGAATCCGGGTCGCGTTCATCCTTCAGCAAGCCATCCAGTAGCGGAGCGTAGTGCGCGGCGATCGTCGCAGGTGTAATCGGAAGCCCCAATTCCATCATAAGTTTTGCGGTCGGTCCCTTCACAGCCTTGCCGCCGACAACCGGCGAGATCGCGACAACCGGCGCATGTGCCGACGACAAGGCTTCCCGGATGCCAGGTACCGCCAGTATCGGGTCGATGCTCAAATAGGGGTTGGAAGGCGCAATGAAAATGGCGCGTGCTTTGGAATTGCCGATGGCCTCCAGGACACCTGGGGCCGGCAACGCTCGGTCCGCCCCATCGAACCGCACCGCGTGAACCCTGGGTTCGCAGCGGCGTGCAACGAAATAATGCTGAAAATCAAGCGGCCCTTCATCGGTCTCGACCACGGTAGACACCAATTGGTCGCTAGCGGGAAGGACGGACAATTTTATGCCCCATCCGGAAGCGAAATCGGCAGTAATTCGAGACAGAGAGTGACCGCGCTGCAATCGCTCGCTGCGAAGAACATGCAGCGCAAGATCGCCATCACCGAGCGCGAACCAATCCTCGCCGCCCAGCGACCGCACCTGCTGCATGAAGGACCAGCTTTCGCCTTCGCGCCCCCAGCCCTGAACGGCGTTCGCCTTTCCGGAAAGCGTGTATAGCAGCGTGTCGATATCTGGAGAAACGTGCAAACCAAAATGGCGAAAGTCATCGCCCACATTGACAATAGCGGTAAGACTCGACGGAGCCATCAATTGCGCGAGACCTAGAACAAATTTTGCGCCGCCCACTCCGCCGGTCAAGACAACAACGTGGTCCTTCATTGGAAGAGATCTTCTTCGAGCGGGCGAATGAGAGACGATGCGTCG
>DASZZA010000286.1:0-4589 GCA_035545135.1 Lacipirellulaceae bacterium
ATCGACGCAATCGAATACGACTCGCCCTTTGCCAAAGGCGCCCGCATGCGCCGCGTGCCCGAAGTCATCGACTGCTGGTACGACTCCGGCGCCATGCCCTTCGCCCAATGGGGTTACCGCGGCGACCTAACTTCTGGCTCCCTCCTCCTTGCGAACCGCGACCCCGCTTCCGGATCCGTCCCCCTTGCGGACCCTGACCCTACTTCCGGCTCCCTCCCCCTTGCGGGGAGGGCTGGGGAGGGGGTCGAACCCCGCGCAACCGCCGCCCAAAAATTCCACGAGCAATTTCCCGCCGACTTCATCAGCGAAGCCCTCGATCAAACCCGCGGCTGGTTCTACAGCCAACTGGCAATCAGCACGATGTTGTTTGGTAAGGAACAAGGAGCGAGGAGCCAGGAGCGAGACCAAAATACTCGCTCCTCGCTCCTCGCTCCTCGCGCCTACCCACACCCCTTCCGCAATTGCATTGTCCTCGGCCTCATGCTCGGCGAGGACGGCCAGAAAATGTCGAAGAGCAAGCGGAACTACCGCGAGCCGAGCGAAATTTTCGACCGCTACGGCGCCGACGCGCTGCGCTGGTACTTCTTCGCCAACCAACCGCCCTGGACCTCGATCCGCTATAGCGAACAAGCGATCAAAGACAGCATCCCCGAGTTCCTGCTGCGTCTGTGGAACGTCTACAGCTTCTTCGTCATCTACGCGAACATCGACGGCTTCGATCCGGTGGGCGAGGCGCGAGGAGCGAGCGGCGAGAAACCAAACGAGGACACTCGTTCCTCGCTCCTCGCTCCTCGCCCCTTGTGCGAGCGTAGCGAACTCGATCGCTGGATCCTCAGCGAACTGAATCGCACCTGCGCCGCGGTCGTCGAACGGATGGATGCCTACGACAATTTTGACGCCTGTCAACACATCAACGCATTCGTCGACGCGCTGTCGAATTGGTACGTCCGCCGCAGCCGCGACCGATTTTGGGCGCCCGATAAGCATGCTCCGGAAAAGCTCGACGCCTATTGGACGCTCTACGAATGCCTGCTGACGACCACAAAGCTGATCGCCCCCTTCGTGCCCTTCCTGGCCGAAACCCTTTGGCAGAACTTGGGGCTCGCGCCTGAAAGCGTTCACTTATGCGACTACCCCACCGGCGACGCGGCGGCCGTCGATGAAGCGCTTTCCGCGAGAATGAATCTGGTGCGCGAGATTTCGTCGCTTGGCCGCAATGCACGCAACGCGGCCAATTTGAAGGTCCGCCAGCCGCTGGCGAAGGTCGAAGTCGTGCTGGCCGATACCACCCACCAATATTGGCTCGAAGAGCACGCCGCGTTGATCGCCGAAGAACTCAACGTGAAGCAGGTCGCGTTCACCACCCACGGCGAAGAGTACATCAGCTACTCAGTCGTGCCGAATTTCAAACGCCTCGGCCCACGATTGGGCAAGAACATGCCGGCGGCTAAGAAAGCACTGGCCGAAGTCGATGCGGCCAAACTGCTAGGCGAGTTGAAGTCGGCCGGCACAGCGACGTTAAAATTGCCGAATGCTGAAGCGATCCAGTTGGACAACAACGATGTCGAAGTCCGCCTCGCCGCGAAGGAAGGCTGGGCCGCCGCCCAAGGTAAAGGCTGCGTCGTGGTGCTGGCGACCGAATTGACGCCGGAACTGATTGCCGAAGGACTCGCGCGCGATGTCGTTCGACTCATTCAAGACCGCCGCAAGGAGATTAGCTGCGAGTACACCGACCGCATCGAAGTTGGCATCGTTACGGAGGCAAAGGAACTTGCGGGCGCTATCGAAGAATTTCGCGAATATATCTCGCAGGAAACGCTGGCGGTAAAATTCATTGACGGTGCGCTCCCGAATGTTGATGGTACCGATGTCGCCGTGTCGGGGCACGCAGCGACGTTGTACGTCCGAGTCGTCAAATGAGCTGTCCCTCGCGAACCTTTGGCCCATTGAAGATTGCCGTGCTGATCTCGGGCACAGGCCGGACACTCAAAAATTTCATCGATCTGATCGAAGAGGGCGACCTGCCGGTCGAGATTCTGCTGGTAATTTCCAGCACGCCGAAAGCGGGCGGGTTCAAGTTCGCCGAAGCAGCCGGGATACCGACCCGGGTAATCCCGCGCGAGGATTTTGCCACTGGGCCTGCAGGCGACCACGCGTTTGGCGATGCGGTTTTTTCGGCGTGCCGCGAGGCGGGCGTTGCCTGCGTCGTGATGGCCGGCTATTTGAAGCTCGCTCCGGTGCCGGACGATTTTGTGGGCCGCGTCGTCAACATTCACCCAGCTCTCATTCCCGCCTTTTGCGGCCCCGGCATGTATGGCGACCGTGTTCATCAGGCGGTACTCGACGCTGGAGTGAAAGTCACCGGCTGTACAATTCATTTCGTCGACAACCAGTACGACCACGGGCCGATCATCTGGCAGCAACCGGTGCCCGTGTTCGACGACGACACGGCCGATACGCTCGCCAAGCGCGTGTTCGAAGTGGAGAAGGAAGCCTATCCACACGTGCTTCGACTGCTTGCGGCAGGACGAGTGAAGCTCGAGGGCCGCCGCGTGACGATCCTCGAAGGTCAGCGCGGCGAGCGCTCGCGGGCATCGATGTATCCAATCGAATGATAAAAAGCCACAGCCGCGGTCCAACCCGCGTGCGTTTCGACTTCGATTGAGCGCCAACCGGTGTCCCAGGCAGCGCGCTCCAAATGAAACATGAGCAGCCGTCCAATCCCCCGTCGTCGATACGCAGGGTCGACAACGAGCCAATGCACAACTGGTATCGCGGTAGCGGCGCCCTCTCGGAACGCGAGCGTCACAGCACCGGCAAGGCGTTGTCCGGCGGCGATTGCCAGCCATGTGCGGTCAGTGTGCCACCAGGGCTTGTCCAGCATTTCGGCGCGGAAGTCGTCAACCGTCCAAATGCGTGCGCGCGGCGTTTGGTCCGCCATTGCTCGATCGCGGAGTGCCAGCCATGGTGCAATTTCATCGGGAACCGCCATATTGCGCACCGAAACGCCCGGCAATTGCCGCACGACTGGCGATCGGCGCATCTCTTTGCGAAGATGGAGGACGGAAAGCATTTGCCGAAATACCGCTAATTGACGCCAATCGATCCCTTATTAACCTAGGTTCGAATGCCGTGCTCAATTGGTGAATATTAGCGTAGTTTAGCGTTCCTCCGAAGCATTTTGAGATTGCGAGAAACAATGCAGGACGTCCGGGAATTAAAACAGGCCATCTGCGAGATTGGAGATCGGATTTACAAGCGTGGCTTCGCCGCCGCGAACGACGGCAACATCAGCGTACGGCTGAACGAGGCGGAAGTTCTCTGCACGCCGACGATGCACTGTAAAGGTCACTTGAAGCCTAAAGATATTTGCCTCGTGGATATGGATGGCAACCAACTTGCCGGCAAGAAGAAACGATCGAGCGAAGTGTTGCTGCATTTGGAAATCATGAAGGCCCGGCCCGACGTGCAGAGCGTCGTTCACTGCCACCCGCCGCATGCAACAGCGTTTGCCGTGGCCCGCGAGCCGATTCCGCAGGCGGTGCTGCCGGAAGTCGAAGTGTTCCTCGGCGAAGTGCCGATCTCGCCGTACGAAACGCCCGGTGGCAAAAAGTTTGCCGAAACGATTTTGCCTTTTGTCCAGCAGTCGAATGTGATCATTCTGGCCAATCACGGCACGGTGAGCTTCGGCGAATCGATCGAGCGGGCGTATTGGTGGACCGAAGTGCTCGACGCCTACTGCCGCATCCTCATTCTCGCGCGGCAGTTGGGGCCGATACAGTATCTATCGCGCGAGAAAACGCAGGAGCTGCTCGATCTCAAAGCGAAATGGGGATTCACCGATCCGCGCCTGGCCGAGGGTTTCAGCGGCGACATCCGCGGCAACGCAACGTTCCAACACACGTGGGCGGCCTCAGGTATCGAGCCCCGAGCATTTCCCCCGCCGACGGATTGAAGAAAGCTCACGCAGAGGGCGGAGGACGCGGAGAGGAAAATGCAAAAGTCGCTCGATGATATCCCGGGAAGTTTTCATTTTGCATTGAACATTTTGCATTGAACATTCTCGATTAGCCTATGCGTCCTCCGCGCCTGCGTGAGATCAGACACACTCGTTCAAAGCAGTTCGGATCGTGTCCACACTCACGTCGACGATCAAAAACCGCTTCTGCGGCGATGTATCGCCCGAAACGAGCTCAATCGCCGACTTGGACATGCCCAGTGTTTTGGCCAGCAACTCAGCGATCGCGCGGTTCGCTTTGCCTTTTTCCGGAGCGGCAGTAACGGCGACGCGCAGCGCGCCTTCGCGGACGCCAAGAATTGCGTTCCGCCGCGCACCGGCGTGGGCTCGTACCGCCAATATCACACCGTCGCTGCGTTGTTCCAAGTTCAACTTGAATGGAACGTCGTCCACCACACAATAACCATCGAGAACGAATTGAAAAGCGAGTGAGTCACGACGCCGGGAAGGATGCGATGCGTCCGCTGGTACACGTAACCCAACACCAGCCCTAAAAGGTAAATCGGAACGGGCTCGGGGCCGTAACCGAAATGGGCAATGCCAAATAGCAGCGCGCTGGTCAAGATCGGGA
>DASZZA010000287.1:0-3950 GCA_035545135.1 Lacipirellulaceae bacterium
ATGCAAGCGGTTTAGATTGAAAGCGGTCGTGCTAGTGGTCTGTCCAAGCTAACGCTCGGAGTGGGGTAAATCTTTCGCCGGGGGCTAGCCCACAATTTAGGGGGCAATAACCGCGGGCCAGCGCCCGACGGCTGATCCTAAAATCGAACTGCGACACGGCACTTGTACCGGAGATTAAGAGACGGCAGGAAAGGTCATCCCGATGCTGGATTTATCGAAGCTTAACGAAGCAGTTCGTTATGAGGGCGGCGTCAGCCGCCGATTGTTTCTCGCGTATGCGGCCAGTTTGTCGGCCGTGCCGTGGCTGGGACGAAACGTGAGCGCTTCGCCGGTCAAAGCGCGTTTTCCGAACGATCCGTTCCGATTGGGTGTGGCCTCGGGCGATCCGACCGCTAGCGGCGTGGTGTTATGGACGCGGCTCGCGCCCGAGCCTTTGGAGCCCACGGGGGGCATGGAACCGCACAAGGTGAACATTGCGTGGGAGATCGCGGCCGATGATGCGATGCGACGGGTCGTGAAGCGGGGGACTGCCATTGCGGCGCCTGAGTTGGCGCACTCGGTTCACGTCGAAGTGGACAACCTCGAACCGGGGCGATGGTATTGGTATCGGTTCCGAGCCGGAGATGCGGAAAGTCCGATCGGCAGGACGCGAACGATGCCGGCCGACGACGCGCGGACGTCGGAGCTGCGAATGGCGTTTGCATCGTGCCAACACTACGAGGCTGGCTACTACACAGCGTATGAGCACATGGCAAAGGAGGAGGTCGACCTGGTGATCCACTTGGGCGACTACATCTACGAATACGCGTCGAAACACGGACAGGTCCGCGTACACGCCGGCGGCCAGTGTAAGACGCTGGACGACTATCGCGTGCGGCATTCGCAGTATAAAAGCGATTCGTTGTTGCAAGGGATGCACGCGCGGTGTCCTTGGATGGTCACCTGGGACGATCATGACGTGCGGAACGATTACACGAACGATCGAGATCAAAAGGAAGGCGAGAACGACCCGGCGAAGTTTCTTATTCGGCGCGCGGCGGCGTATCAGGCGTATTACGAGAATCTGCCGCTGCGGCATACTTCGGCGCCGCATGGGCCGAACATGCAGATTTATCGCAAGCAGTCGTTTGGCCGACTGGCGGAGATTTTCATGCTCGATGGACGACAATACCGAACGCCGCAACCGAATCGCGACAAGGGCAGCGACATCAACGACGCGGCCCGGTCGCCCCGCAACACCATGCTGGGCAGGCAGCAATTCGGCTGGCTGAGGGATTCACTCGGCAGTTCAGAAGCCACGTGGAACGTGCTGGCCAACCAGGTCATCATGGCCACCATCGACCGCGAACTTGGGCCGAAACGCAAATTCCCGATGGACGATTGGTCGGGCTACGTCCATGAGCGCAACGAGCTGATGAAGTTCGTCGAGAAGCGGCAAGTCGCTAACTTGGTGGTAATTACGGGCGACAATCACGCGAATTGGGTGAACGACTTGCGGACCGATGATTTGCGGGTCGAGTCGCCGATCGTTGCCACGGAGTTTGTCGGCACGAGCATCACGAGCGGCGGGAACGGCGGCGACGGCCGCGATCGTGCCGCCGGATATATGGCGGAAAACCCTGGCGTGCGATTCTTTAACCATCAGCGGGGTTACGTCCGCTGCACGATCACGCCGAGCGAGTGGCGCAGCGATTTCCGGGTGGTTCCAGACATCACAAAGCCGGGCGCGGCGGCGGTGACGCGGGCGTCGTTTGTGGTGGAAGCGGGTAGGGCCGGCGCGAAGCGGGCGTGAGGCAATCGATTGTTCGGTGAGCGTCGGCGGCCACCCCGAATCGGTCGTCGGTATGCTCGACTGCTTCTTGCAGATTCGTCCTGGCGGACGACGCTGAACGGAACGATTCGATTCGCGCTTGCGTTATGCTGCGCCGCCGAGGCCGACGTGGAGGCCTTCGCCGAAGTAATGCTTGCGCGCTTCGGGGTGGTTGATCACTTCGCGTGGCGTGCCGTGGCAGAGGACCTGGCCGCTGCGGATGACGTAGCTGCGGTCGGTGATTTCGAGCGTTTCGCGGACCTGATGGTCGGTGATCAGGATGGCGATGCCGCGGTCGCGCAGGTCGCGAATGATGCTCTGGATGCTGTCGATCGTCACCGGGTCGATGCCGGTGAACGGCTCGTCGAGCAGAATGATTTGTGGATCGGACACCAGCGCGCGGGCGATTTCGAGCCGGCGGCGTTCGCCGCCCGAGAGCGACATGGCTTTGCTGCGGCGGAGCTTGGAGATGCCGAATTGTTCCATCAGTTGGTCGGCGCGGCGATAGCGGACCTTGCGCTTCATGCCGAGCAGCTCCATAACGCCCAGCAAATTTTTGTGCACGCTGAGCTTGCGAAAGACGCTCGATTCCTGGGCCAGGTAGCCCATGCCGCCCTCTTTGGCGCGGCGGTACATGGGCCATTTGGTGACGTCCTTTCCGGCGAGAATGACCTGACCGGCGTCCGGATCGATCATGCCGCACGCCATGCGGAAGGAAGTAGTTTTGCCGGCGCCATTAGGGCCCAACAGGCCAACGATCTCGCCCGGATTGACCTCGAATTCGACGCCGTCGACCACGCGGCGTCGGCCGTACGACTTCACCAGGCCGCGAACGATTAAGAGTGACACGCAGGAGTCCTCCATGACGGTTGGTCGAGAGTCGAGGGCCAGAAAATAGCTTCTGGCTCTTGACTCTCGACTCTCGACTTTTACCTGACTAATCTCATATCCGCCACATTGGGAAACAGCGGGAACGGTATAGGTGTGCCGGGGATTCGGTTCCACGAATGGGGCCAATACACGCACAGTGCTTTGCCGATCAATAGCCGGCGATCGAGGTATGGGCCGCCGGGTTTGCCGCGTTCGCTATTGACCCACAGGCGTGCGTCGGAGCTTTCGGCGCTGTTGTCGCCCATGGGGAAGAGTTGCCTGTCGTTGAGCGTGAAATAGGCTTTATGTCGGTTGCGAAACAGGTTCCACGTGGCGGGGTCGGTGGCCAGATCCAAGACTTCCCGATTGAAGGGGCTGTGATTGTAGTCGGTGACCGGTTCGAAGGCTTGCATGCGTTGGTAGTCGTCGGCGATGTAGTAGATATCTCGCCACACCCGCAGACGGTTTACGGAGATCTTTGCGCCGCGGGCGCCGATGCCGACGGGGGCGAAGTCGCCCAAATCCTTGTCGCTCGTTTGGGGAATGATGTTCTCGCGACTGCCAAATACCTTGTCGACATTGTAGGCAGTGTCGCCATCGAACGAGATGACGTTGCCATCGACCCAGAGCAGCAGCTGATCGTCGAAATTGGAGAATGCAACCACGTACTTGCCGGGCCCGACAATTGAGGTTTTCGCTTTCGGGGCAAAACTGGCGTCGTCGTCGGCCGATAGTTGGGCCTCGCCGTCGGCGACATTGATCCGGCAGGTGAAATGTTTGCCGCCTTCGACCAAGTCGAACAGCAAAACACCGCTGTTCGACTCGATGTGGACGTTGGCTTCCATCATGAGGTCCCCGACCCAATGCAACCCCTGCTTGAGCGGGTCGACCTGCAAGCTGGTGTCGATCATGCGATTTCGGTCGACGCGGCCATCGTAAGGATTGGCATCCATAATCAGCCGGCGATATTTGGCGCGATCGGCGTCGGAGAAGAGCGGCTGCTTGTTGCCTTGCTGCCTGGAGTCGGCGACTTGTTGCCAGATATCGTACGTAGGGACCAGGTTCTCGTAGCGCAGCCATGAGTCGGAATCGGCGGCCGCGTCGACACTATACTTTTGCCGCACTTCGTTGCCGACGATCGACTTCTCAACTTTCCAGGCGTTTGGACCGCTATTGGGCTGCGCATGCCAGCGGAGCGGCCAACCAGCCACGTCGAGTTCGGCCGGATCGTACTTTGTGTCGTGCACGAGTTGACGCATGGCGAGGATTT
>DASZZA010000288.1:0-3143 GCA_035545135.1 Lacipirellulaceae bacterium
CCCACCTTATTCGGGAAATGCTGGGCAGTGCCCACCCTACGTCTACTTCGCCTATTTCTCGCGCGCCATCGTCAGATACAACTCGTATCGAGCTTTCATCTCCGGCAAGCTGTCGCCGCCAAACTTGTCTACAAGGGCACATGCCACTTCGAATGCGACCACATTTTCGACAATCACACTAGCCGCCGGTACGGCGCATACGTCGCTGCGCTCGTAGCTCGCTTCCTGCTTCTCTTTCGATTGAAGATTGATCGATTCCAGCGGTCGCGCTAACGTGCTGATCGGCTTCTTGGCAGCGCGGACCACGAGTGGTTGCCCATTCGTCATGCCCCCTTCGAGGCCGCCCGCGTTGTTTGTCGGCCGAACAAACCCTAGATTCGGCCTGTCGCGCTGCGATTCCTCGTACTGAATCGGATCATGGACCTGCGAGCCGCGCCGACGCGCCGCTTCAAACCCCAAACCGATTTCGACGCCTTTAATCGCTTGCACAGCCATAACAGCCTGCGCCAATCGGCCGTCGAGTTTGCGATCCCATTGCGCATGCGTTCCCAGACCAAATGGCAGACCTTCCACGCGGACTTCTACGATGCCGCCAAGCGTGTCGCCGTCTTTTCCCGCAGCATCGATGTGACGCTTGATCGCTTCATCGCGCGCCGGATTAAGGCCGTAGATAGCGCTCTGATCGCGAATCGTGCGCAGTTGTTCAAGCGGCGCGTCGATCGGTTCGATCGGCTCGCCCCCTAGCTCGACTATGTACCCGAATGCCGTAATCCCAAACTCGGAGAGCAGTTGTTTGGCAAGCGCTCCAGCAGCTACTCGCACTGCCATCTCGCGTGCACTAGCCCGTTCCAATACGCCGCGGATCGAACCCAAGAATTTCATCGCGCCCGTAAGGTCGGCATGACCGGGTCGCGGTCGCGACAAGTCATCGAGTCGATCCAGTTTGCTATCGCGATTGGGCACTTCCAACGCAATTGGGCTGCCAAGCGTCACACCTTTCCACACGCCAGTGAGAACGTTGACCGCATCGGTCTCAATCCGCTGCCGACCACCACGCCCATACCCGCCCTGACGCCGACGCAATTCGACATTGATTGACTCAACATCGACGGTAACGCCTGCCGGAAAGCCATCGACCAGCGCAATTAGCGTCTTTCCGTGCGATTCGCCAGCGGTCCAGTAGCGCAACATAAGAAAGCATGCAGGAGTGAGGATGCGGAACGCGGGAAAAATACCCGCACACTTTAGTTTAGCAAGGACACCGCTTGAAAGAGAGGGCGGCAGCGCCTGTCACCCGGCTCCCAGCATGCCCCATCCTGCATCTTTGATTGTCACTTCCAGGCAAACTTTTCGCCCGTCAGCCGCTCGTACGCCTCGATATACTTGTCTCGCGTCTTTTCGACGATCTCCGCCGGCAGTTCCGGTGGCGGGCTATTCCTGTCCCAACCGCTTTTCTGCGTCAGCCAATCGCGGACAAACTGCTTGTCGAACGACGGCTGGCCGCGCCCGGGTTGGTATTCGGCCGCCGGCCAGAACCGCGAGCTATCCGGCGTCAGCACTTCGTCGATCAAAATCAACTCGTCATCTACCAGGCCGAATTCGAATTTCGTGTCCGCAATGATAATTCCGCGCTCGCTGGCGTACTCCGCGCCGCGCATGTACAGATCGATACTTCGCTGCGACAACTGCTTGGCCAGCTCATGGCCGACACGAGCACACATCTCGTCGTAGCTGATATTCTCGTCATGCTCACCCTGCTCGGCCTTCGTTGCCGGCGTGAAAATGGCGCCCGGCAACCGTTCACTTTCTCGGAGCCCTGATGGCAGCTCGATACCGCACACCGCGCCATTCCTCTGGTACTCACTCCAACCAGATCCCGAGAGATGACCACGCACCACGCATTCGATTGGCACCACGTTCGTCTTCCGTACTAGCATCGATCGCCCAACTAGCTGGGAACGATCGATGCCGCTCGGCAGATCGAAATCGTCCACTTCGCACGATATCAGATGATTGGGCACATCCTTGAAACGTTCGAACCAAAATCGACTGAGCTGCGTCAGCACGCGACCCTTGTCCGGGATACCTGTCGGCAACACCCAGTCGAATGCACTAATGCGGTCCGTGCTGACAAGGAGTAAAGTATCGCCAAGGTCATAAATGTCTCGCACCTTGCCGCGGCGCACAGGTAGATCAGACAGCGATGTTCTCGTAATGGTTGAAGGCATAGCGGCTTCCAGTCCTATTTGGGGTTCCAACGGGATGTGATGTTCGGCTCGCTCGAAACTCCGCGCTACTGCGAGTATATCGCGGGCGAGCCCGCGCCCGCTATGGTTGTTGAAGTCTTAACGCCCGAGTAAAATCAAGGGTTCGTCGAATTGCGACCGTTCTAGTTCCCGTCGTTCTGAAGCGGTCGCCGGTTTGCCGGTTTTTTCTGTCCGGCCGTGCGCATGTTTGTCTCGAGGATCGCCCCTGATATGGGCTTGATGCGATTAACCGTACACGACCGCGAGCGGATTCCGCCGGCAGGACTGGAACAAGTCCACATGTGCGGACCCGACGACGTACCCTGGTTCGGCAGGGCATACTTCAGCGGCGACCAGTTGATTATCGAACGGAACGAGACAGACTCCGGTCGCGTCTTCGTTCCCTGGCGGATCGGCGAATCGGGTTCGCTTCTCATCAATACATCGACACTAATGGAGCGCGATCGCCCTTATATTTTAGAAGTCGAACTGGCCCGCGGGATGCTCAACAATCTCCGCAACCAGATTGCCCAATGGGAAATGATGGGGCTTATGGTTCCAGCGTCCCTGCGGGGCAAAGTCTTGGAGGCCACCAGCGATTTCTCACGCGCTGCCAGCAGCCAAGACGATGTGCCAGCCGCAGCCGATTGGGCCGAACACGCGCTCGTCGGCACGATAAACGCGATGCGGGAAGTGACGGCCGAATACATCAAACAGGCGATTGCATCACGCCGCGCGCAGGAAAGACAGTTTACATCGTGGTTTGGCGTTCATCTCGGTGGTGGTCAAATACCAAAAGCCAACGTCGCCCGACACGTGGTGAACACGTTCAATATGGTTTCGCTGCCATTTACCTGGCGCGCGATCGAAGCAGTCGAGGGCCGGCGGAATTGGACC
>DASZZA010000289.1:0-5142 GCA_035545135.1 Lacipirellulaceae bacterium
ATTTCGCCGGCACGTGTTCCCACGGACTTGCCGTCTTCTGCTTGAGGCCGAGGGCGATCTTTTCCTTTTCGTAATCGATGTGCAGGATCATCACCTCGATCTGGTCGTCGATTTTGACCATTTCGGATGGATGATTGATCCGGCCCCAGCTCATGTCGGTGATGTGCAACAGGCCGTCGATTCCGCCCAGGTCGACGAACGCGCCGAAGTCGGCGATGTTCTTCACCACGCCCTTGCGCAGCTGGCCGACTTCGAGTTGCTTCAAGAGCTCGGACTTCTTTTGTGCCCGCTCTTGCTCGATCAGACTGCGGCGGCTAACCACGATGTTGCGCCGGGCCTCGTCGATCTTGAGCACGAGGCACTTGATTTCCTTGCCGATGTATTCGCCGATATCGTGCGGCCGGCGGATATCGACCTGGCTCGCCGGCAGGAACACATTCACACCGATATCCACGAGCAGGCCGCCCTTGATCTTGCGCGTGACGAGGCCGGTCACTACGTCGCCCTCGTGGACGGTCTCCATGACCTTCATCCACTTTTCGATCTTTTCCGCCTTGCGTTTGCTGAGAACGATCATTCCGCGGTCATCGTGCCGACCCGCCACGTCCTCAGTATCTTCGACGAGCACGCGAATCGTTTCGCCGACCTCGGGCAGCGCCTCGCCCTCTTCCCATTCGTTGCGCGGGATGATGCCTTCGCTCTTGTAGCCGACGTCGACCAGCACAAAGTCGTCGTCGATGCGAAGGACCTTGCCTTCGACAATTTGATTGGGTCCCACGTCGCCGCCGGCCAGCCAATCCATGCCTTCGGGCAGGGCTTCGCCAATCGCTACGTTCCAGTCTTCGTCCGATACGTCGTACTCTCGAATTAAGTTGCGGTTAACCATAAGAAAAGGGTTAGAGGAAGTTGTTGGGGCGAAGCGCGATCGAACCGTTCGCCCGCCGCGCCAAGGTTAAAGGAGCGTCCCCGCCGCCTGAGCCGCCGACACGACCGCCCAAATGAAAACGAAGGGGAACCAAACATCTTACCGCCTTGATAGTTACGAAACAACAGGCGATGGGAGGAGGGGGGCGGGAGCGGGGTTTTCGGTGGGGGGCTAAAATCCCTGCCATCGGAGGCCTGGAATTGGTCAAAGGCAAGGAGTGCCGGTGAAACGGTCCAATTATCGAATTGCTCTCCCCGAGCCAAGTAATGTGGCCAGCCTCGCCGCGCTTGCGATTGTTTTGCTATTAAGTCGTGGCCGGCCGCACCAATAGAAGCCGGCAAGGCACAACACCAGGACGATGCTGGCCGGTTCGGGCACGACCACCAGATCGATGCTTGTGTTCGCCTGGTTGTTTACGAACGAGTAAGAGTAGCCGGCAGGGGCCGTTCCGATTGTCAAGCTAGCCGGCGTGCCGGTGAACGTGCCTGTGTAGTCGAGGATTGGATACTCGCCGGCGGCGAAGCCGGACAGCGCGGTGATATTCAGCGTGGCGCCATTGAGCGTGAGTCCGCCCGTGGAGGTGATCGTGGTAAGGTCGCGCGTTCCGGCAGCGCCGAGTTCGTAATCGAGCACACTGCCCGAATCTAACGACAGCGAATCGACCGTGAGATTCCCGGGGCTAGTGCCGGGAGCCAGATGTGCGCCGGCGCTGATCGATACGGCTCCGGCAATCGTGCCGTTGCCGGCGAGAGAGGCGCCGGCGGCCACCGTCACCGGGCCAGTGCCGGTCGCGCTGCCGCTGGTGTTGGCGGCGACGAGCGTGCCCGCGACGACGTTCGTCCCGCCGCCGTAGCTGCTCGCGCCGGTGAGAGTAAGCTTGCCGGCAGCTTCCTTGGTAACGCTCCCGGTGCCCGAGATAGAACCGGCATACGTTAAATCCTCCACGCGGTTGAAGTCG
Organism: Lacipirellulaceae bacterium; assembly: GCA_035545135.1. Lineage (GTDB taxonomy): Bacteria > Planctomycetota > Planctomycetia > Pirellulales > Lacipirellulaceae > JABDGM01. Next base: position 1,884 of record DASZZA010000289.1, read on the forward strand.
AGCGTCGCGTTGTTCAGCACGTCGGAAACGATTGAACCGGGATTGCCGGGGTTGCCCTGGCCGATCATAAGGATTCCGGAGTTGATCGTCGTCAGGCCGGTGTACGTGTTGTCGGACACTAGCCGGACAGTCGCGTTATTGGCATTGGAGATCGTTACGTTTCCGTCGCCGGAAATGACGTCGAAGAACGACTTGTCCGAACCGCGGTCGAATTTCAGTGTGGCTCCGGAGTCGATCACAAGGCTGGAAGGCGTGGCAAGCGTGCCGGGCAACAAGCCGTTCGAGCCTCCCGCGCCAAGCTGCAACGTGCCGGAGCGGATGAACGTGCCGCCGGCCCACGTGGCGCTGGGGTTGTCGATGATGAGCGTGCTGCCGCCGAACTTAGTGAGCGATCCAGGTCCGGAGATAGTGCCGCCGTCGAAGTGCTGAATCCAGGCGCCCGTATCAAGCGATCCGCCGCCGGGGCCCAGGATCAGGTTCCGCTGGAACGTGTAGCCGCCCGATTCCGACCGAATCTGCCCGCCGGCCTGGAGCAAAATTGCCAGCCGCCCCCCGCCGGCGCCGGTCTCGCTGCCTAGCTCTCCGCCCGTCGGCGTGACCGTTCCGGCGGTTTGCACGACGACATGACCTTCGACCGTGAGATTGACCGTGCCGGCAGGCAGAGCGCTGCCGAACGGATTGATGCTGGCGATTTTGTCGGTGCCGAGGATGAGCATCCCGCCGTTGTTATTTGCGTCGGTGACGCGCAGCGATCCCAGGCCGCCCTGAATCGAGCCGAACCAACTGACCACGTGTTGATTGACGTCGATGATGGCATCGCCCAAGTTTTGCGTCGACGAGTTCGTATTCACTTTGGTGCGGCGATTCTGGCTGAGAACCATATCTGCGCCGAACTGGATGGTCGACTGATTGAACGTGATATCGGTGACCGTGTTGCGTGCCGAGTCGGGCAGCGGAGCGCCGAGTGCGGTGTCGGCACTGATATTGAGAATGCCACCGCCTTCGATCCGCCAGCCGCCGCTCGTCGTGTCAGCCGTATTGATATTCGCGTTGTTGCCGAGCACAAGCGTGCCGGGGCCGAGCTTGGTCATGGTCGCCGATCCGGCGATCGTCGAGGCGATCGTGGCGGTGACGCCAGGATCGGTCGTGATATTGGCCGGCGTCGGGCCGAGCGTGAGCGTCGAACCGGTGATGGTGTAGCCATTCGACTTGAACGCAAGCGACGTCGCCGACTGCGGCGAGTTGAGCGTCACAGTTCCGCTCGAGCCGGTGAACAAGGCATCGGTAGCGGACGTCCAGGAGACATCCGACGAAACGCCGTCGAACCACTTTCCAGCCGCATCCCAATTCCCGATGCCGCCGAGGCCCGCACCTGTCGCAGTATTGTTTGCGGCCGCTGTGCCATCGGCGTCCCAGTAAAGCGTGGCCAACGAGGGACGCGGAGTGAATAGCAGTAGCGCGCCGGTGATCACGAACCAGTTGGTTTGTCGGCGCGCAAATCGAATCATAGCGGTCACTCGTCGGGTATGTGTTCAGTATAACACGAACCGACAACGGGCAAGGCAAGGAGAATTCTGCGAAGTATCGTCCGGGCCAACGACGTCGCTACCCCTGCTGCTCTTCCGCAAGAATACGCGCCGCTTCTTCGTCGGAGAGCTGCTCGATCTCGGCGACAAGGGCTGCCAATTTCGCCTCGGCGTCGGTCGTTGTTGATGGCGCCCCGTTGCTCGATGCGACGCCGTTCGATTGCTCCGGCGATGTGTTGGCGCCTGTCGTCTGCTCGGCCAAGTAGTGGGCCAGCGCGCCGGGCGTGGGGTAGTTCCAGGCGACGACTGCCGGCAGCGGGACGCCGAATTCGTCTTCGAGTTCCTGGCTCAGTTCGACCGCGGTAAGTGAATCGACACCGAATTCGGCAAAAGGCCGGTCGCGCGAAACGGCGGCCGGATCCATGCTCAGCCGAGCGACGAGCCACTTGAGCAGCCATTCTTCGATTTGCTCGGCCGTGCGGTCGAGCTCGATCGCGCTGCTGCCGCGATAAAACCGCCGGCGCGCGTGCGCATAGCCGGCGATGCGCGAGGCGGTCGAGCGGAAATCGCGCTGTGTTTCTGGCCGCGGCTTTGCCGTCTCCTTGGACTGCCGCATCGAGACGCCATCTTCATGAACGGCAACTTCGACACGGCCGTTCGTTGCCTGGCGCGCCGCTTGCATGGCGGGGTTCGTCCACGAGTGAACGACCTTTAATTCGCCAGCCAGGTATTGCTCACGGCAGAGGCTGCGTTGCACTTTGCCGCTCGAGGTGATCGGAAGCGACGTTTGTCTGATGAGCAGGATCGCGTACGGGTCGAGCTCGTGATGCTCGACAATCGCGCGGCGAATCGCTTGGATGATTTCCTGATAGTCGCTGCCGCGGAATTGGCGGTCGATTTGGTGGACGACCACGAGCCGCTCGCCCGCATCGTCCGCCAGGGCAAATGCGGCACCCGGCAGCACGGCCGCATGGGCTTCCTCGGCCGATTGCTCGATGTCCTGCGGATAGTGGTTGCGACCGCGGATAATGATCACGTCCTTCACGCGGCCAGTCACGTACAGCTCACCGTCGCGGAAGAATCCCAAATCGCCGGTGCGCAAGAATCGACCTTCTCGGCCAACGACGTGTGCTCCGAACACCTGCTCGCTTTCTTCCGGCCGATTCCAATACCCTTGAGCAAGCGACGGCCCTTGAATCAGGATTTCGCCCACGTCGCCTTCGGCGATTTCGATATCGGTATCGGGCTTCACAATGACGATCGTGTGGCCGTTGATGGGCGATCCGCAGCCGACCAACCGTTGGATCATGGCGTCGGGTTCGCCGCAGGCCGGCGCGACTCGATGCTCAGCCAGGGCGGCCCGATTAACGGAAAGAATCTGTGGCTCGTCGCGATAATCGGGGCCGGCAGCCAGCAGCGTGCACTCGGCCAGTCCGTAGCACGGATAGAACGACCGAAGATGAAATCCGGTGCCGGAAAACGCATCGGCAAAGTGTTGCAGCGTTTCCGCGCGAATCGGCTCAGCGCCGCAGAACGCAAGCCGCCAACAACTCAAGTCGAGCGACGCACGCTCTTCGGCAGTCGTTCGGCGGACACAATATTCGTAGGCAAAGTTCGGCGCTCCGCTGATCGTGGTGCGATAGTCGTGGATTGCTTGCAGCCAGCGCATCGGACGTTGTAAGAACGAAGTGGGCGAAATCAGCACGCTGCGCCCGCCCATATACAAGGGAGTC